>JAFGTU010000405.1 GCA_016933985.1 Sedimentisphaerales bacterium
TAATGAAGAATACGAGCAAAGACACACGTCGCGTCTATGTGGCCTCAAGCAGCGACGACGGCCTGACATGGTCTAAGCCGACGGAGATTACCGACGCCGCAAAAAGGCCTGAATGGCGATGGTACGCCACAGGACCGGGAGTCGGCATCCAGCTTCAAAAAGGCCCCGCAAAAGGCCAACTCGTCGTCCCCTGCGACCACAGCATCGTCACCCCCAACGACCCGGACGGCTACAACTCGCACGTCATCATCAGCGACGACCACGGCAAAACCTGGAAAACAGGGGGCGTTATCACGCCCAAGGTCAACGAATGTCAGATAGTCGAGCTTGCCGACGGCCGGCTAATGATAAACATGCGAAATTACGACCGCTCCAAGACCTGCCGCGCAATAGCAACAAGCACCGACGCCGGAGAAACCTTCTCCCCCGTCACCCACGACCCTGCCCTCGTAGAGCCGATATGCCAAGCGTCTTTTCTGCGTTACACCCTCGAATCCGAGCACGACAAGAACCGCCTGCTCTTCTCCAATCCCGCCCTGCCCAAAGATAGACGCGAAATGACCGTCCGGCTGAGCTACGACGAGGGCAAAACCTGGCCCGTATCCAGAATTCTGCACCCCGGTCCGGCAGCGTATTCATGCCTGGCCATACTGCCCGACGGCGACATTGCATGCCTCTACGAGGCCGGAAACAGCAATCCCTACGAGACTATAACCTTCGCCCGATTCGCCCTCGATTGGCTCACCGGCACAGCGGAGAATTCTCGTGACTTGAAGCAGTTCTTCGCTACAATACGGCGTAGTAAATGATGTTAACAGTTTTTTATGAAAGGAGACAACTATGTTAGCACTTGGAACATTCAACATCGTAATGATCGCCATCGGCGCCATTGCTATCATCGCTGTGGTTATTATGAAAAGAAACCAGTAGCTATGAACCGACAAGGCACTCTCTAAAAGGAGACAACAATGTGGATAGCACTTGGTATCATTGGCGGCCTGATACTTCTGGCCGTCTTGTTTGTAGTCGGCGTCTATAACGCGCTGGTTCGTCTCCGTAACCAGGTCGATAACTCCTGGTCGCAGATTGACGTCCAGTTGAAGCGCAGGCACGACTTAATCCCCAATCTCGTCGAGACCGCCAAAGGCTATATGACGCACGAACGCGGGACCTTCGAGGCGATTACAAAGGCCCGTGCCGCGGCTATGGGCGCCGGCAACGTCGCCGACGCAGCCAAGGCCGAAGGAGCACTGGGCGAGGCGCTCAGCAAGTTTATGCTCGTCGTGGAGAACTATCCCGAACTGAAGGCCAACCAGAACTTCCTCGCCCTGCAGGAAGAGCTTAGCAGCACCGAGAACAAGATCTCCTTTGCAAGGCAGAGCTACAACGACCAGGTCCTCGGCTTCAACAACAAGATTCAGATGTTCCCCTCGAACATCGTCGCCGGAATGTTCAGCTTCGCCAAGCGGGATTTCTTCGAGATCGAAGACGCCACACAGCGGGAAGTGCCAAAGGTAAGCTTCAATTAACGCCGAAGCGCCGTCGCACAACTACGCTGCAGGGGCTGAGCAACGTGTATTTGGCCTGTGGTTCTACCGCAGGTTTCGCCCCGCAGGATCGTATTTGACGACGAAGAGAACCCAAAATGTGGGAACTAATACGAGCGAATAAAAGGAATTCCATCATCCTGATGGCCACGATGGCCCTTGTGCTGATGGCCTTGGGCTTTGTTATCGGCGCGGCCGTCTCCGGGGCGCCGGAGGGCGGCATATTGGGCCTGCTCATTGCAACAGGCATCTGGCTGATCATGATGCTCATCAGCTATTCCAGCGGCGACCAGATTTTCCTCGCCGCCAGCAAGGCCAAGCCCGTTACTCACGACGTCCACCCCCAGCTTTTCAACATCGTCGAAGAGATGAAGATTGCCGCCGCCCTGCCCGCGATGCCGAAGGTCTATATCATCAACGACCCCGCCCCCAACGCCTTTGCCACCGGCAGAAGTCCCGAAACCGCATCCGTCGCCGTAACCGCAGGCCTGCTTGCGCGCCTCAATCGCGACGAGCTCCAGGGCGTCGTCGCCCACGAAGTAAGCCATATTCTCCACCGGGACATTCTCTTCGTAACCCTCGCAGGCGTAATGCTCGGCTCCATCGTCCTGCTCTCCGAAATCTTCCTCAGAGGCATGTTCTACAGTTCGATGGGCTCGCGACGAAGGTACTCATCCGGAGGCAAGGGGGGCGGACAGGCACAGGCCGTTATGATGGTAGTCGCTATTGTCGCCGCCATACTCGCCCCCATAATGGCCTACCTGCTCTACTTCGCATTATCCAGAAGGCGCGAGTACCTCGCCGATGCAGGCGCCGCAAGATTAACGCGCTACCCGGAAGGCCTGGCCTCGGCGCTCGAAAAGATAGCCAACGACCCCTCGCCCCAACTGCAATCGGCCAACAAAGTCACCGCCCCGATGTATATCGCCAATCCCTTCAAGAAGAAGGGCCAGCGAGCGCTCTCCAACCTATCCAGCACGCATCCGCCGATTGCCGAAAGAGTGAGAATCCTTCGCAATATGACGCACGGCGCGGCCTTCAAAGACTACTCCAACGCCTACGCCGCCGTAACGCACCACAAATCGGTCGTCCCCGCCACCGCTATGACAAAAGAGGAAATCGCACTGCGAGAGGGACAAGCCAAAGAGGAAAAACAGGAAAGACAGCAGAAGCAGATGCGCCAGGTCGGCGATATCATGCGAAAGGTGAATCAATTCGTATTCCTAACCTGCCTGTGCGGCCTGAAACTCAAAATCCCGCCCAACTTCAAGGCCGACAAAGTGAAATGCCCCCGCTGCGGCAACCCGCTCAACATACCGAGAAAATAGCCGCCCCGCGTACCGCCAACTGTCCGGCTAACCGGCCTTCGACCCGAACCTTGGATTCGCTACCAGCTTTCGCAACGACTCGACCTCCTTGCTTATCCTGTCGAATCGCTTCCCGCACACAAAGGTATAGATCGCATCTTCGGGCCGAACATCCGCCGTCTCCCCGCTGCCCCGATTCGCAGACGCCACCTGCCTTGTAATATAGTCGCTAATCAGCCGCCTGTTTTCTTTCAATAGGCGATGCAGCAGGTCTATCTTATCGTGCAGCACCACGTTATCCCGCTCAAGCGCCGCAATTCTTTGTTCCATAGTAAGTCGCATCTTCCATACCTCGCCCCGACCTTCCTTTTGGGCAAAGGACCCCGGCTTCCCTGCCTCTAAAATCCACACTCTCCCCTTCTATTCTTTAATACCCCCCGGCCGCCCCGATTGTTCTCAAATCTTCCCCCAACCTCCGCACCCACCTCTAATTAGCCCCGACTATCACTCTTCGAGCCAGTCGAAAGCCATTATGCAGAAGTCGCCGAAGCCTACTCTGCCATCGCAATCGAGGTCCGAACTCTCGCACGGGCATTCTACATCGCGCTGCCAGTCTTGAGCCAAGACGGCAAAATCCCCCATATCGACCGGCCCGGTCCCATTGATATTGCCCGGGCCCGGCCAGACGATAGTCACTGTATCCAGTCCAAAATCCGCCAAATCCTCCACCGGCGCAAACGGCCCCAACAAATCAAGGTTGCGAATGACTACCCTGCCTGTGTCGCTGAGCAAATCCCCGTAGCCGATATGTCCAAGCCGCAAGTCTGTGAAGCTCGTCGTTATCGAGAACCACACCTCCCCGTTCGGCCAGACGTACGCCGCATCAAGCCCGAAGACCTTCGGCATAGGATCAATAGGCTGAAAATTACGCATCAGGTCGCTGCTGCTCTTGAAGACCAATCCCCTTTCATCAAGTAAATCGCCGTCCGAAATCATAACGCCTAAGCTCTCCGAGAAGAACCCATCCCCGGTGGAGAACAGTACCTGTCCCTCCGGCCCGATCGCCGCTGCATCCAGCCCAAACTGTGGTATCGGAGGCTCCGGCGAGAATGGCCCGATCAGCTCATCATGCCGCCGCGCGATTGCCCCAGCGCTATCCAATAGGTCGCCATTGCGAAGCGGTCCAAATGACTCGCTATAGATATCCTCCCGTGATGAGAACCATATCCGGCATCTATGCGAACCTGCCGGCGTACTCGCTGCCGGTGCTTGCCCTATCACCGCATCAAGCCCGATATCCGGGACTATGGGCATGATGCCGAGGTTAGCCGTGAGCCGGTAATTCGTCCGCACTACCCTGCCCCTCGCGCTGAGCAGGTCCCCCTCGCTTACAGAGACCATCCCCATCGTCGACGAAGTGAAACCCGTTTCCGTCGAAAACCATATCTCAGGCCACGGCACCGCCACAAAGTGGAGGCTGAAAGTGTGCAGCGGGTCCGAAGGTGGAACCTGCGCAAGGTCAATCTCAATCCACGGAAATGGCGCCTGCAGCATGACCATCCCGCTGTCAAACTCCAGCACGCCAAATTCGTCGATCCGCCCCTGGAGCGTCATCTGCTGAACCAGCGCCACCTCCCCTCCGGCCTGATAGGTTCCATTGAAATGGCCGACGTACTCGGAATGCGGCGAGCTGCTCTCAAATCTCAGCCCTCGCACCGCATAATATGAGAACAGCGGATTCTCCCCCGTCGGCTTCAGCCAGAAGCTCCCACGGATGGGAACCGGTATCGTGGGCCGACCGCAGATAGTGCAGTCATCGATAAGATAGCTGCCCTCCATCAGCCGGTAACGCACCGCGCCGCCCACCGCAGCGCCGACAGTGAATTGTGAGGTTCGGATACTGTTTTCGCCTGCCGTTACCGCGAGCGGGCCCAACATTGCCATTAACAAAGCCCTACGCACTGCGAACGCATAGAGCCTTCTCGTTTCCATTATCTTACCCTCGAAGCCGAAGATCCATTCAAACGCCGACGTATGGCTCTATACCCGGCGGTTTTGTATGCAAAGGTCAGAGACTTATCGCCTCGCCGGGCTTGAGGACCTTTACTTCGCAGACGGCCTTTTGTGCGAAGCTGTCGGCGTCGTTCTTGCTGCCGACGATATCGCCCCAGTGATAAGGCACTGCGAGCTTCGGTTTTATATAACCGGCGGCCTCGGCCGCCTCGGCGGCGCTCATCGTGTATGTCCCCCCTACCGGCAACAGCGCAACGTCGATATCCTTTAGCGACTTCATTTCATCGGTTATGTCCGTATCGCCCGCGTAATATATCCGCTTGCCGCCGATTTCGATTATGAACCCGACCCACTGATTTGCCTTAGGATGAAACTGCTTGGCCGGATTGTACGCCGGCACGCCCTGCACCCGAACGCCGACGAATTCGAGCGTCATACCCGGCGCAATCGTCTGGCCGTTTCTTTCCTTGAGGACAACATCGTTCGAGGCGGCCAGTTTCGTATCGTCGCCGCTAACCTTCTCGATATCATCCGGCGAATAGTGGTCGTGATGACTGTGGCTGACAAGCACCAAATTCGCATCGTGCGGCGAATCTCTCAACTTCCACGGATCGATATAGACAACCGTATCCTCATTGGAAATCCTGAAACTGGCGTGACCAAGCCACTTTAGCGTCAATCCCATAGCAGCCTCCTTTGCGCCCTGCTCTTTCTCCACGGTGTCCTTTTTTCCCGCCGGCGCCGGCCCGTCATTCTTGCACCCGCAAGCGGCCGCCCCGAGCGCCAGCCCCAACACAAACAATCTCAAACCACGCATCGTTTTCATTCCTTACCAATACACCAACGATAAACAGTTCAAAATCGCAACGTCAAGAATACCCGATCCCGGCACTGTGAGTCAAATAAAAAAGGCCCCGCCGATTCGCGAGGCCTATGGTTTCACAACCCGATAACATCGGGGTTTACGCCACGGGATGCACGTTTGTCGCCTCAGGGCCCTTCTTGCCCTCGGCAACCTCATACTCCACGGGCTGGCCGTCATAGAGCGACCGGAAACCTTCCATCGTGATGTTAGAGTGATGCACGAACAAGTCATCGCCGCCACTGTCGGGAACGATAAAACCGAACCCCTTCTTATCGTTGAACCATTTTACCTTGCCTTTATCCAATTTATCGTCTCCTTAGGCTACCAGATACGACTCAGCCTGAAATGCAACTTCCCTCGTATCTCTGCCGGGGTACGCTCCGAGGGAAAGGAGAATACTCCAAAACACAATATAGCTGTAATAATGCCACGACTAAGCACCGGCAGAATAATTACCGATTGTCCTCGATTAAAATAGCGCCAAATGCGCGTTTTACATCCTAATGCGCCGTCGCCGGCGCCGGACTATCTGTTTCTCGGCCAGGCAAGAGCAAAACGGTCCGACAGGATTCAACGGCCAGACAGCATCAACCTAAGAGGTGACTCCAAGGCAGTCGATCCTGAAGCAGCAATCGGTATAGGGACAATTCGCGACCGATGTGTCGTAGCACGGAGTGCATCGCTCGGCCAACTGGATACTGTGGATAAGCTCGGTCTTCTTCATCTTGCCGGGCGTAATTCCCAAAGCCTTGGCCTTCGCCTTGATTTGCGACATGGTCATACGCACTTCTAAAACTTCGCTTTGAGGCATCTCTTAACTCCTGTAATTTCTCTGGCAGGACTGCAATGTCCTGCGCAAAACCACTATTAAAATATTAACAACAATTCGAGCAAATCCGGCCCCTGCTTCAACGATCAGGCTGTTAGCCTTCACTTTGCTGCTTTGCCGAATTTGTCGCACTTATATTTTCGTTCATTTTCAAAGCGACCTGCAATAAAAACTCCAAAATCCGGCCGGCCCCCGCACTTTTCGCATATTTCCTCGCGCTCTGTTGCCAGACAGATATCACCCGCATTACCGGCCCTTCCGATAATCCCTATTCTTGTGCATAGATTCTCCATTCGGACGCGTTTGCCAGCCGAAAGTGCTTCTTGCAATCGCCGCGCCTCACCCGATAGAATACCGGCTGTACCGAGCCCCGGCCCAAGGCCGGAGCTGCGGAATCTCGAAGCACCCGGAAAGATAAGGAATCAAGGGCAATGTTTCGTAAAATCGGCGTTGCAGTTACGGTCTTTGGATGTGGCTGGATCCTCATGGGCCTCGAAATCATTGGCGGACGCCTGCTCGCCCCCTACTTCGGCAGCGGGGTATGGGTATGGGGCAGTGTTATCAGCGTCTTTCTCGCTGCGCTGAGTGTCGGCTACTTCCTGGGCGGACTGATGTCTCAACGCTTCCCCACCGGCCGGGCGCTCGCCTCGATAATAGCCGCTGCGGCCATCTTCCTTCTGCCCGTTGCGCTCTGGCATCGCTCCGCCGGCGAGTGGTTTGCCTCTCTCGACCTGCACGAGCGATGGGGCTCCCTGTTGGCGGCGACGTCGCTTTTCTTCATTCCGAGCCTGCTGCTGGGCATGGTATCGCCCTACTCTGTTCGTTTGATCGCGCGAAACCTTGCCACCGTCGGAACCAGCGCAGGAACGCTTTACGCGATCTCCACGACAGGCAGCTTCCTCGGCTGCCTCCTGACGGCTTTCTATTTCATATTATTGATGGGCATCCAGCACATACTTTATCTCTCCGCGGGATTGCTGCTGCTGCTGGCCGTCTGGATGTTCTGCGTCTGGCAACTCTCGGAAAAAAAGGAGTAATACGAATGAAGACCATTCTTCTAATGATTATGGCCCTGGGCGTTGGTCCGAGCCCGGGTCCAGGCGATCTCGTCCGGTGTGGGGCTGGAAAGGACGGACTGCCCGAATTCCACGCCGACGCCTTCGACGACTACAGAGCATCTAAGGTCCTGCTGGAAAAAGAAAGCCTGTATCACTATATCCGTGTTACGGAAAGCGGCGGCGTCCGGTATATGCAGTTTCGCCGGTCCGGCGGCGAGTACGAGGAATCCGCCATCAATCTGGCCGATCCTCTCTCTTTCGAGATGGGATACTACGGCCTTATGATGGCCGCCTTCGCCCACAATCCGGACCCAAACTCCGTGCTCTTTATCGGCCTGGGCGGCGGAACGCTTTCGATGGCCATCGCTCACTATTATCCGGATGCCCAGATCGATAACATCGAGCTCGACCCAGATGTCGCAGCCGCCGCTAAAGAATTCTTCGGTCTTCGGGAAGGGCCTCGGATGAAGGTCTATATCCGCGACGGGCGCGTGCAGGTGCGCCGATTTGTCCGCGAGAAGAGGAAATACGACATTATCTTTCTTGACGCATTTCGCGGCGGATATATCCCCTATCATCTCACCACCAAAGAATTCATCGAAAGCATCAGGATGCTCCTGTCGCCCGGCGGAATCGTTGTCAACAACCTCCGCCCGGGCTTCGAGTCATACCACTACCACCGGCGGACTCTTGCCTCGGTATTCCCCCTGCAGTGGTCCTACGGTTCTGGAAGCAACGTGATCGTCATCAGCGCAATGGGCCAAACCCCGCCGCCAAAGGATGCCCTGCTTGCCGTTGCCGAGCGGATCCAGAAGGAAAAACAATTCACCGTGGACCTGCCCGCCATGATCCGGGAAGGAGGAATGCGAGATGATTACGAACGCAAAGGGCCGATTCTAACCGACGATTACGCGCCGACGGACGTTCTGCGCAGCATCCCCCGCGAATGAACCGCGACAAATACGCAAGACACTCCCGCATAGAAAACGTTCATGCTTTTTGCCGAGGGGAAAGGGACGCAAGTCACTATGAAAACTGAAGTGTGCATAATCGGAGCAGGCCCCGCAGGATTGTGCGCCTCGATCTTCGCGGCACAAGCCGGCGCGAAGACCCTTATACTCGAGCGAAACACTACCGCCGGCAGAAAGCTGCTGCGCACCGGACGAGGCCGCTGCAACCTCACTCATACAGGCTCCGTGGAGGATTTCGTCAAGGCATACGGCCCATTCGGAAGATTCCTGAAGCACAGTCTCTATGAATTCTCCGCCGACGACCTGCAGCAGTACTTCGCCCAACGGGGACTCGATACACGAACAGAAGAAGACGGCTGCATCTTTCCCCGAACAGATCGGGCAAGCGATGTGGCTCGCATCCTCATCGATCATGCTCGGATGCTCTCGGTGCGTTTCCTGTGCGGCAGAACCGCTCGGAGTATCGAAAAGAAACAAGATGGCTTCGTGGCGCTTGCAGACAAAGAAACAGTCCTGGCCAAAGCGGTGATAATAGCAACCGGCGGAGTAAGCTGGCCGGCCACCGGATCAACGGGAGACGGCTATCAGTTCGCCAGGTCTTTCGGCCATACGATAGTTACCCCCAGGGCCTCACTTGCCCCCCTGGTGACGGCTGAGACCTGGCTCGGCCCCCGCCGTGAGGCGTCCCTCACGGGACTTGCAGGCGTGGCTGTGCCCAGCGTCGTTATCAAAGCCAGGATCGCAAATCGCAGGCTCAGCGCCTCCGGCCCACTAATGTTCACCGGCACTGGAATAGGCGGCCCCGCCGCTCTCGATCTGAGCAGACTAATCACAGATTTCCTGCCCGACCACGCCAACCCGATAAAGGCCGCCATTGACTTGATGCCGCAATACCAAATCGACCAGCTTGATAAGGAAATTCTTGCCCTCTGCTCACAACATCCCAAAAAGACTGCGGCCGCAACTCTCGCAAATCTCCTTCCCAGGTCCCTGGTATCGAGCCTCTTCACCCAGATCGATCTGTCAGAGACAATTCTCGCGGGCCAGTTGCCCAGAGAACAGCGCATGCGGCTCGTTAAGATGCTCAAGGAGCTGCGCGTTTCCATTGTCGCCACTTGCCCCATCGCCCAGGCAACCGTTACGCGGGGCGGTGTCAGCATCGAAGAGATAGACCCCAAAACAATGGAATCGAAACTGTGCCCCGGCCTTTTCCTTGCAGGAGAGGTCATCAACGCAGACGGCCCCTGCGGAGGCTACAATCTCCAGATCGCATTCTCAACCGGACATCTCGCCGGCAAGGCCGCCGCGAAGAAATTGCTTGCAGAACGTCCCACCAACAGGTAAGCAACGACATGGGAGCCAGGAATGTACAACAGATCATCCATCGCCCTACTTGCAACAGCACTTTTCGCCGTATCTCTCTGCCCGGCTGCGGATTGGCCTCAGTTTCGCGGGCTGCGACGCGACGGAAAATCCGATGAGACCGGCCTGCTCAAAAAGTGGCCCGAAGCCGGACCGAAACAGCTCTGGTCGGTAGCCGGCCTCGGCGCAGGATTTTCATCGGCGGCAATCGCCGACGGCCTGGTCTATATAACCGGCAAGATCGGACCTACAGGATACATTTTCTGCTTCGACCTCAACGGACAACCTCAATGGA
>JAFGTU010000406.1 GCA_016933985.1 Sedimentisphaerales bacterium
AAACACTCTTCTCCTCAAAAGCGTTTGCCCATGGTTCCTAATCATTTGTTAATCTCCTTAACGTCTGATTCTGGCAATACCTACCTTTCGATACGGATCAAATACCACGTGGTCACAGGCTCCCCAACGGCTATTTCGATGCTGTCGGAGGATTTCTTCAGTTTGACCGCCCCCCCGATCGGCTTGCCCGCACCATCCAAAGGAATCGCTTCGACATTCCTGTAAGGCTTCAGGTTTAGAAGCATAACCTCTCCCGCAACCGGCTCGATAACCATCGGCGCCGTTCCCCAGTCCACAAGAGAGGTCCTCTTCTCGTTCCATTTCATGCCAGTATTTTCTGAGCGTGCGGTCACGGCTAACAGCATCTCGGCCGAATCGGATACCGGCTTTGCATCCAGCGAAGTCAATATGATGCTGCAAAACTCGTTCGTCACTCGCACCGACAGATTTTTCAACTTTCTTTCATCTCCCCCGACGAATCCGATAATGGCCTGAGACTTGTCCGTCTCCACGGTCACGAGTCCCTTGGCCTCCGGAGGATAATGCCACACAAGCTCCTTTGTATCCGACACAACGGGGTTCTTAACGCTGATCGGTTCATATCGCACCGGACCTTCGTCGAACGAAACGACTCGCGTCGTGTGCCGCAGCGGGATTGACAAATCAAATCCGGGCGTGAAATACGGGCGTTCTGAAGAAGGCGCCCGGATGCCGTCGCGCACCTGCTCGGCCGAGTAGCTCCTGTCAATCGTCTTCAAAGCGGGCTTGATGTCTTGCCTCAGGAACATTATGGCGCCGGCTGCAAGATTTGTCATTCTCACAGGGTCGGGGCGAATCTCGAAGTGTCCGGGCATCCTCTTTGCCCAGTCGCTTGGATCGCCGTGCTCGAACGTGTAGAGAAAGATACCGTCCCAATCGTGAAAAGATGAATATGCGGCAAGAATGCCGATGCCTTCGCATGCGTATTCGTTGGGGAAGGGGTGGTTCGTCTCCGAGACTGTATATGGCTTGCCCGCAACAGCCGAACGGGAGAGCTGCACGATGGTCGAATTGAAGGGGTCGTTGACCATTGCGGTATTCGGGATCGAGAAGGTCTGGCGCTTTGTTCCGGGGTCGGTCAAGTATCGCGGATGCTGCCAATAAACGTGGCCATCGACCACATCCAGCTTCGATGTGGCGGCGAGCAGAGGGTATCCTGTTTTCCAGTGATTGTGGTCGCTGGTCCCGACAATCAGGGATTCAACTGCGATGGTCTCCTTCAAATACTTGTGCATCATTTGGAAATAGGCATCCTGCAATTCCATGTAGAACTCGGCTTCCAGACCGAATCGCTCTTTATCGGCTTTGTCAAATTGACTTGTCGTCAACCGCGGAATCAGTTCGCCCTCCTTGACGCCGGCGACAGAGCGCATCTCTTGCAGTTCAGTCGGACTGAGCCGCTCTTTCAGCCACGAATTATATCTCTGCGTCAGCTTCTTCTCGTACGACGCTGGAATGTCGGCCCACGTCCCAGGACGCTTCTGCGTATTCTTTCCGAGCAGGCGGTCGCTGAACCAGGCTTCCACAATTGAATTTTCGTTGACCAGCTCGACAATCACCACAGCCGGCTCCCGGCGATACTTCGCCTTCGTATAGGGATTGAAGTGCGTCAGCAGTTGCCCGGCATATTCTCTGTGCAGCATCTGGATGTGCTCGTCGAAGTAATTCACTACCTTCGCCAGCCCGAGGTATTCGTAATCCTCGACCCCGTCGCCTTTGCGGTAGTTCCGCCCCACGTTGAGATTGATATTCGCATAGATGCCCCGCTTCTTCAGCTCCGCAACGAAGAAGTCCAGCCGATCGAGCTGTCCCGAGTCAAGCTCGCGGGTATTGTCGCTGCCCCTAACAAACAGGCTCGCCGACCAATTCGAATCGAGGAAGTGGAATCTAACGCAATTGATCCCGAACCGTGCCAGGTGCTCGGCCACCACCGGAGCATCCTCCTTGGACGGAAAGCAAGCGGACCCCGTGAAATTGACGCCCCATATACGAAGACGCTCGCCATCAGGCTTGACCAAATGCCCGCCGGCGACACGCACAAATCCGTTCTTGCCCGCCGGTGCATCCAACAGAAAGGAAAGGTTCACAAGGCTGTCACTGTTATCCCGCCAGTCAAAGGCAAAAGGCGTCATTTCAACCGCCTGGATAGAGGTTGCGGCGAGAAGCAGCAACAAGGCGGGTGCACAACTGCACGAATATTTTCTGAACATAGGCCCCTTCCTTATTAGCCAAGAACCCGGTAGAATAGCTCCGTGCCCGACAATGTGCATGGGGCTATCCGGCGAAGCTGTCCGCTCCGCCGGGGCGTTACATTGGCAAAATAACATATCAAGAGAATTCGAGCAATATAAACAGGTGTGATTTCAAGAGCAATCCAATAAGAAAGGAGAATTGCCAAATGACTCGTTCCTCAAGCTCAAGATGTTGTGTTGTCCCGGTCGTACTATTACTGCTGTCGAATAATCTGTGGGCAAAGCCCATTATGGGCCAATATGCCGGCACGTTCTACCCCGACAGCCAGGTGAAAATGAATGCAACGGCAAGAGTCGTCGATGAGGGCAACAACCGATATCGGATCGACATCGAGGCAAAATCTCCCGATCCCACCCTCGAAGGCGCCTTTATCGAGATATACGGAGACGCCAACGATCGCCAGGTTAATATCGCCGACAACGCCGGCGGCTATCACTGGCACGGACAAATAAAGGATGGGCACTTATCGGCCGGCAGTGAGTACGGCCAGCACTTTGAGCTGGACTGGGTCGAGAGCAAATCGCCCAACGCCGGGATGAAGCCGCCCCAAGGAGCCGTCATCCTGCTGCCGTATCAGGCCGGGACAAAGGCCGACCTCAGCACCTGGACCAACAGCAATTGGCATGCCCTTGACGACGGCGTCATGCAGTGCGCTCGAGGCAAGGGAGCCAACAAAACCAAACAGGATTTCAGCGATATCAAGCATCTTCACATCGAGTTCAAGCTCCCCCTCGAACCAACCAAGAGAGGCCAGGGACGGGCCAACAGTGGCGTATATCTGCTCGATAGATATGAAATACAGGTGCTCGATTCCTTCGGCTTGGTCCACACTTCCGGCGATTGCGGGGGACTCTACAACCTCGCCCGCGCAAAAGTAAATGCATCCCTGCCGCCCGAGACCTGGCAGACGTACGATATTACCTTCCGCACCGCTCGCAAGGACGAGAACGGCAAAGTCACAGAGCTGCCCCAAGTGACCGTAATTCATAACGGCGTCAACATACACGACAAGCAGGAAATTCCCGGCTCTAATCCTCGCATGAAAGGCCCCATCCAGCTCCAGGACCACGGCCACGACATCGAATTCAGAAACATCTGGATAGTCGAAGGCTAATAATGATCAATCGAATGTCAGCTTCAAGACCCATTTCTCCCATCGGTCTTTGAAGTCGTCCATATCGGCCTCGGTGAGGATTTTCTTTAACGTTCCGTAGCCGGATGGATCGTACTTGGCGTTGCGGACGAAGGCATTGTAGAAATCCACAAGCAAGTTTTTCTCCTGCAGGTAGTAGCACAGGTAGCGAGCCTGGGCGTAGTTGTTGCCCTTGGCCATGTTGTAGAATTGATATGTGGTTGTCGCCAGCAGCGTCTCGAACGAGGGCAGGTTATCCGCTTCAATTTCCTTCTTGAGTCCTGCTAACCGCCAGTTTGTCAGCCCGACTACGGTATCGTCGCGCGTCCCGCACTGCTCGTACAAGGATGCAAGGCCCTCGTTGAACCAGGCCGGGCAACTCGGAAAATTCGATGCGATATAGGCGTGCACAATCTCGTGGCAGAGCGTCCCGCCGCCGGTGGCTATATTCATGACAAGCGCCCCGTGTGCATCGGAGCAATAGCCGAACGGCGTATTGGGTCTGTCGCCGAATAGCTCCTCGGCGCCCTTG
The DNA here is from genome assembly GCA_016933985.1 of Sedimentisphaerales bacterium. GTDB lineage: Bacteria > Planctomycetota > Phycisphaerae > Sedimentisphaerales > Anaerobacaceae > JAFGCD01. The sequence continues at coordinate 3,957 of JAFGTU010000406.1, forward strand.
CGGTAGCTCTTATCGTCCTTGAACAGCCAGATATCGTATATCTTCGGCGGGTCTTTCTCGAAATACAGCCTGGTGATTCGATCGGCGAACCACTTGACGGTGGCCTCGGCCCGATAGCGTACAACGCTCGCAGGCTCATCGCCGATAACCACAAACGGCCGCTGCAAGACAATCGTGAACCCCTTCGGCACAGTCGGTTTGAGCTTCATAATGTGCTGGGCATAATCGGCATCGGTGAAGCCGTAGGGCGATTTTGCCACGGTGACTTTTTCAGCTCTGAGGCTCATACGGATCGCAAGCCACTCGTCCTTCTTGTACTTGAGGGGCCAAAGCTCGACGAACTTCTCCCGCTTCATCCGGCGATACGCGCCGTCCTTCTCCGCGGGCTCGTGATAGATAACCTCATCCTTCTTGCCGTCATATCCGA
>JAFGTU010000407.1 GCA_016933985.1 Sedimentisphaerales bacterium
CGATGCATTCTGTGACACCAATTACATCGGAATGTCGGCATTGTTTTTGTCAGTACAAAACGTCCTCAAGAATGGCTAAAGTCCACTCTCGGTATATCGTCCCAGATTCTTCCGTCGAGTATTCTGCCGGTTTTCTTTTTGTTTTTGCCGCCCCATTGTTTGAAGAAGAATGGGATGTCGGCATCGAGGCATTGGTCTCGGATGTCGGTCGGCCAGTCGGGGTGCATCGGTCTGGCGCCGGGGCCTGACTCGCCGCCTGCTATTACCCAGTCGATGCCTTCGAGGTCGATCCCCGGAATTTGAGACAGAAGCGGCTCGAAGGAGACGAATTTTACGGCTGCGTTGGTTTGCCGCAAATCGTCGAGGCGGCAAAGGTAGTCGGCGGTCTCTACTGTTACTCCCATCCAGACATTCTCAGGCCAGGGGAGACGGTCGCTCAGTTCGCGCAGGCGCTCGGAGCGTTTTGTCAGGACCTGGAATCTGTGGTGCGATGCCCGGCGCATGACGTCGAAGACCTTGAGTAGAAAAGCGGTCGGGACGTGTTTGTGGAACATGTCGCTCATCGAATTGACGAAGATCATCCGCGGCTTTCTCCATCGCAGGGGCACGTCGAGGACGTGGGGGTGGAGCGTTACTTTGAAGCCGTTGCGGTAGTTGGGCTGGCCCATGGCCTTTAGACGCCTGGCGAGGCGTTCGGCGTAGCAGTTTCGGCAGCCCTCGCTGATTTTGGTGCAGCCGGTAACCGGATTCCAGGTCGATTCAGTCCATTCAATCTTCGATGCTTGCGCCATGTGTTCTCCGTGCAATACATTCAACACATTGAGCATATCAGACGGAAGCGCAAAAGACAAGTGGAACAAGCCATACTGCGTACGATTTGTGGAGGTCAGGCCGTCGGTTCGGGCGGTTCGAATTTGTAGCCTATTTCTCGGATTGTGTGTATGAAGATTGGATTGTGGGGGTCCGGCTCGATTTTTGACCGCAGGGTTGTAACGAATCTATCGACCGTGCGCGGGCCGGAGAAGGAGTCGTATCCCCAGACTGCGTTGAGGATCTCGTCGCGGGTGAGCGCCCGCCCGGTCTTCTCGGCGAAGTACTCCAGCAAAGCAAATTCCTTCGGGGATAGATCGACCTGCCGATTATTAAACATCAGCTTCCTTGAGGGTATGTCGAGTCGGCAATCGCCGAATTCATAGACATCCTGCCCGGTCTGACGTCGCCTTCGTAGAAACGCCGCAGCGCGGGCGAGCAGCTCTTTTATGCTGAAGGGCTTGGTGACGTAGTCGTCGGCGCCAAGATTCAAGCCTAGGACGATATCGGATTCCTCGCCTTTGGCCGTCAGCATTATTATCGGCATTTCGAGGCCCTCTTTGCGAATCAGCCGGCATATCTCGTAGCCGTTGATCTCGGGCAGCATAATGTCGAGGATTATCAGATCGGGTTTGCTATTTAGGGCGGCGTTCAGTCCGGCCTCGCCGTCGGTCGCGGTGACGACCTTGTAACCGGCAAACTCGAAGTTGTCCTTCAAGCCCCGCAGCATACTCGAATCATCTTCAATTATCAGTATCTTTTCCATTCTCTCGGGCCGATTCAAATTTGTAGCCGACACCTTCTACGGCGCGAATGAAGGTCGGATTATGCGGGTCCCGCTCAACCTTGTTCCGCACGGAAGTTACAATGGCGTCAATATCCCGTAAAGTGATGAAGTGGCAATAGCCCCACACGGCATCGCGTATTTCACTGCGGGTCAGGGCGCAGCCGGCCTTTCGAAGGAACAGATGCAGCATCTTGAATTCGCCGGGCGTAAGCTCGACTTCTTTCCCCCCGCGTCTAAGTGCGCAGCCGGCGACATCAACCTGGCAATTGCCGAATTCATAAGAAGCGGGCTCATCCCTTCTTCTGCGCCGCATGGTCGCTTGGGCCCGAGCCAGAAGCTCCTTAAACCCGAACGGCTTGGTGACATAGTCATCCGCGCCCAAATTCAGGCCCAATACCACATCCGATTCTTCGCTTTTCGCGGTGACCATAATTATCGGCACATCAAGACTCTTTTTGCGAAGGTTGCTGCATACTTCGTAACCGTTCATTTCGGGCAGCGTAATATCGAGTATGACCAGGTCAGGGGCCTCTGCCAGCGCCGCGCTGAATCCCCCTTTCCCATCCCGGGCAGTTTTGACGCGATACCCATTGAACTCGAAATTGTCCTTCAAGCCCCGCAACATACTCGGATCATCTTCAATTATTAGGACTGTTTCCATTTCGTACTGTCTCAACGTGCCGTAGGCAGTCTTACGGTGAAGGTGCTTCCTCGGCCGGGCTGGCTCTCGACGGCGATCTGGCCGTTGTGGGCATCGACGATGAACTCCACGATGCTCAGGCCCAGTCCGGCGCCCTCGACTCTACGCGAGAGAGTCCGGTCAACCTGGTAGAACCTCTTGAATATCTTCTTAATGTCGCGCCGAGAAATCCCGATCCCGTTATCGCGAACGCTAAAGCCGACCGAGTCGCCGGCGGCGAATACCCTCAGCGCAATCTTCTTTTCGCCGCGCGAATACTTGCAGGCGTTATCGAGCAGGTTGATCAGGACGGTCGTCATCGCGTCCGCATCGGCAAACACTTCGGGCAGATCGTCGGCAACATCTAAGGTCAATTCGCACTGGGCTTTCTCGAATTTTGTCCTCACGGCGTCCGCAGCGGCGCGGGCGATTTCAGCGGGGCTCGTCGGCTCGAACTCAAAGGCCTGCTTGTTGCGCTCCATTCTTGAGAAAGTCAAGAAGTTGTCGATCAGGCCGGTGAGGCGTTTGTTCTCCTTGCAGATCAATTCGAGGTACTCGGTTGCCTGCTGCCGGTCTTTGTAGTTGCCTTCGAGTAGGGTATCCGCCAGGACTCGCATCGAGGCCAGCGGAGTCTTCAGTTCGTGGGTCACCGTGGCGATGAAATCATTCTTGAGCCGGTTCACCTTCATCTGCCCGCCGACCACCCGCCCGGCGAACCCGCCGACGGCCAATATCAGGGCTATGACGAGCGCCCCGGCCCAAATATAAATCGTTACCTGTCTGCGAGCGACCTTATCGAAGATGTCGGCGTCCTTGAAATACAGCTCGACCTCCCAGCCCGGCAGACTCCCGCCGACAGGGACTGTTAGAAACTCTCTTGCAGCCGGCTGCTCGTAGCCGCTAACGTATAAACCCTTGTCGTCCAGAACGCGATACAGAACGTCGGAGCCTGCAAATCTCGTCTCAAAATTGCAAAAATCGCTTCTGACTGTGGGGCCTGACCAAAGCAGCAAAAAAGCCCTGCCCGCCGTCTGATGGTATGATCCGTAGAGGTCGTTGGAAATGCCCAACCGATGCACACTCTTGCGCGACCATTGCCGGAATGACGCATCTGCAGCATGGCGCTGCGCCACTTCCGCCGAAAGTCTTTCCGCCGCCAACAGTTTCTTTGTCTTGGCAATCTTAGACAAATATGCACTTGCATCCGGCAGCGAGCTTGTCTCGACTAGTTGTATAGCCCTCTGTTGGACGAACATTCGCGTACCCGAGTCCATTGGCAAGAAGTTGGGCGACCTCGGGCCCGGCTCATAGTTGTTTGCCGTATCTATAAGGCGCCCCCAAGCCAAAAGTCGAAGCGGCTCGTCCTTGAACACTTCGGCCAGCATGACCCTGGCCTTGGCCGCCAAGGAGACCGACCCGGCAGAAATCTCGGGGGTTATCACGCTGTAGCCTGCCTGTTCACAGAATATGGACGCCATTCCGATGTCGCGATTCCTGTAACACCTTGCTTGTCCAAGCTCGGCTTTTCGTCGCAAGTAATCATCCCCGGCTGACTTCTCCAGATCCCCATAGATGTGTGCCGCTTCAGTGTACTCTCTTTGCACAAATTCAAGCTCCCATGCCTTCTCGAACTCTTCAGGCAGTCTCGGTTCGACCCAGTTTACATCGATAATCGGATATGCAAGATTGCCTGATTCGTCATAGACAAGAGCCCCTTCGGCAACAGGCTCATCGAGGATAAAGGAGGCGAATTGCCCGATGGCATTGGCGTCGGCCTGCGCTTCAACGGCCTCTGCTCGCTTGACCCAGACTTTGTTGACGGCATCAGCCAGACCTGATACACGCTCACTGTATTCATTGATGAGTATTTGGCGTGCCGCCATTCGCACGTTGTCCACCGCCTGCGTCATAAACCACAGCAGGCAGACGGTGGGTAATATTACCGCTATTGCCAGCAGCAATATCACCCACCACAACTGGCCCGAGCCGGTGTTAATTGGTCTTCTTCTGTTGCCGAACATTTGTCAAAACCTCTCCGGTTACTCTTCTGCAGGAGTTACAGGCCCCCGCGGACGGGCAACGTCCCTCTCGACACCGGGCGGGGAAGGGGGCGCTGCATCGCTTGCTGCAATGCCCCGTCTCTTCAATTCTCCGGCGGCGATGAATTCAACGTGACTATCGAGGAACAAAACATTTGTGCCCGAATCCTGTTGGAGCAAGGTCTTATCGTAAGCGGCGGCGACGAGATGCCGCTGGGCGGTGCCTGCGGTCTTGCCCGCGGCGAGGTACGTGACATTGGCCGTCATCCACTGCGGGTCGCCTTGTTTGGCAATCTCCATGAATTCCCGCAACTGTTCAAGTGTGGCGGGAAATTTATCCTCGTGGTCGTTGGCGTACATAGCCATTGCCAGGCCGATCTCTTTAAGCAGCCTGGCCGACTCGGCGCGCGGTTGTGGGGGCATCCGCTCTCGGGAACCGTCACTGAGCATCGCGTAGCGGAGCTTGACCGTTCGGTTAACCTTGTCGATTTGGAGCAACTGCACAATCCCCATACCGCCCTGAGCGGTCTTGAATGCATAGACCGGATGCGAGGTTTGTCCGTCGGGTGCGGGTATTTCCTGCTCTCTGTCTATCCTCCACTGCTTATCGGCCACGATACTCAAATCACCCGGGACTACCGACTCCCATGTCTTGCGGTCGAGCTTCTCAAAGACGGCCGCAACGCCGAGCAGTCCGGCAGAGTTCGGCGACATTACGGCTATAACATCGATTCCGCTCTTCAAAGCCAGGTCCATCCCGCCCTCGGGCGCTTTCTTGTTGATTATTCGCTCGACGTTGAATGTCATCCCACGGTCGAAATCGAAGGCCACGTACTTCTCGGGCTCGATGTCGAGATCGATATCGGCACGGGAGTGCAGGATGATGGGCAG
>JAFGTU010000408.1 GCA_016933985.1 Sedimentisphaerales bacterium
AGAAGAGCGAGCCAGTTGCGGCTTCTAATAGGATCTCACAATCACACCGATGACCCGGGCTCGATAGAACGCTTGGCGCGATTTGTCAGGCTGAATCCGCATGCGCTCGATTATGCCGGGCGACTTGACGGAATTCTCGAGCAGACCGAAGAGAAGGACCCCCTCCGCGACAATATTCTTTTGGCTCAGGCAAAACTTGTTGAGGATAATCAGGTCCAGGCCGAACGACTGAACCAGCTCCACCAGGCTTTTCAGAACACAGACGGCGGAATGATGGCTCTGTATGAGCTGGGCCGGCTGAAGATCGGGCTTTATCAGAATGAGCCTGACGCTGAACAGAAGAAAAAACACCTCGCCAATGCCAGGGCCACACTCTCGAAATTCCTTGAATTGTATCCGAACAGCTTCTGCGCCGAGCAGGTCAAAGAGGTACTTGGCGGGCTGCCCGTCTCTGAAGCTCCTTAGCGAAGGGTCGGACCGCAGGGCGGATATTTGGACAGGCCGGGCGAAATGTCGTGCGCAAGGTTTGCGTAAAGCCTTGCTGGAAATAGGATTATGTGCGGAGATCAAGATTGCCGACCCATCGTAAATTTTCTGTATTTTCTTGTATTTTTTTTTGTGGCGGCCTGGTTTTGAGTTATAATGATTATAGTATTGTATTTTCTCGATAGCATCGGATGTCCGGGGGATGGGGTTAGCTTCGTATCCCCTCGGCGAATGTGTAAGCATAGAGTAGTGTCTCGTTTGAGTTGAGTATTGGTTCTTTCGGAGGGCCCAAAAGTGAAAGCAAGACAAATAAGAGCAAAGTTGATTGTGGTTTCGCTCGTTGCTGCCGCTGTTGTGCTGATATCGCTCAATGCCGGCGGGGGACTGGAGCCGCCCGGACCGCCCGGCTCGCCCGAGTCGGCCATGCCAAGCCTTAAGGAAATCTATACGACGACTTCTGGAACTCAGCCGCCGCAGACAACGGCTTATGACGGTTTTCTCAAGATTGAAGGCATTGAAGGTGAATGTACCGATGAACACCACAAGGACTGGATCGAAGTGCTGTCTTACAGCCACGGCGTAACGCAGCCTACGACAGTGCTAGGAGGAACTACGGGACGATGCGACCACCAGGACTTCTCAGTGGTCAAGACGCTGGACAAGGCAAGTCCCAAGTTGGCCCTGTATTGCTGCAACGGCGAGCATATCCCGGAGGTGAAATTGCAGTTCTGCACACAAGCAAGCGACGTTCCGCAGCGGCAGTTCATGGAATACACTCTGAGCGACGTGATTATCAGCGAAACCAAGCCCAAAGGCGGCACGATGGCCGGAGAGTCTCGGCCGTTGGAGGATGTCAGCTTCAACTACGCCAAGATCGAGTGGATATACACCTTCTACAGCCTTGACGGAAAGGGAAACGACGTCATCACTTCCTGGGATGTGGCGGCCAACAAGACTTATTAGCCGGCGCGGCGGCCGGCAAGCACAGGGCAGGAGCGTCTTCACCGGCGGCCCTTGCGCACGCTGATAGACTTTGGAAATCGAAGCAGAGATGAGCTTGAAGCGCATAGTGCTGGTTTTGTGTGTGGTTCTTTGGCCCTTAGCGGGTCTGGCCGGGATTATTGACCCGGTTACTGAGAACATCGACCCTTATGAGGATGAGTCGCAGTACGCCTACGGCGAGAATGTCGGCTGGCTGAATTTCGAACCGAATGAAGGCCCGGGTGTTGCGGTCGCCGACAGCAATGTCCTCGGCTACGTCTGGGGCGAGAACATCGGCTGGATAAACCTGTCGCCGACGACCTACGGCGGCGTTCTAAACGATGGGACCGGGCTGCTCTCGGGCTATGCCTGGGGCCAGAATGTCGGATGGATAAATTTCAATCCCATAGTACCCGGCGATCCGAATCACTACGGCGTTATCATCGACCACAACGGGGATTTCTCAGGCTGGGCCTGGGGCGAGAATATCGGCTGGATCAGTTTCAAGGCGGCCACGCCGGTCGCCTACAAGGTGCAAACATCGTGGATAACCGGTTGCAGCATCCGGTTTGACGACCTGGCCAGGCTGGTACAGCAATGGCTTTACGGCCCACCTATCAACCCGGATGGCGATGGGACGCTCATAGGCGACCTGGACGGAAGCGGCGACGTCGATTTCGGCGACTACTCGAAACTTGCGGGACTATGGCTCGAATTGTGCCCGCCCGGCTGGCCGTTGGCCCAATAGCAGACGCCCAAGAGGAATCCATCACTCAGGGACTCTCCGTATTCGCGTCTTGTTGATCCTTGCCTCTCGATTCGCGCCACTTCTTGAACTCGAAGACCTCGAGCAATGCACGCAGAGGGGCGATGTTTTCTTCGAAGCCTTTGGATTTCATATATTCGATGGCGTTTCGCACCGCTTGAATCCCCTCATCATACCGCTCCTGGAGCTCAAAAACCCTTGCATACTCTATGTGACTTTCAAGGCGGTTCGGATCGAGCGCGACGGCCTTTTTGAATGCCTCGGCCGCCGCATCGAGGTCCCGCATCTTGACGAGGACCTTGCCCAGTCTGAAGAGGAATTCTGATGTCTCGGGATATTCCGCCGCCAGTTTGCGAAAGAGCTCGCTTGATTCGCTGAGGTATTCGGCGGCCTCTTCGCCTCGATCAAGATTCTCCAGCGACGCCGCCAGTTCGAAGTTGGCCCTTGCAAGGTTGTATCCCAGCCGGGCCTGCTCGTTGTATTCGATCGCTTTCTTGAACGCCTCGACGGCAGCGGAAAAATCACCCCGGCGAAAGCAGATGAAACCTATCTCGCTGTATGCTATCGTTGTCAGTCGCGGGTAGGTCTGGGCCGCTTTTTCGTAAAATGCGATCGCCTCCCGCGACCTATTCAGCGCGACGAGTCTTTGGGCCTGCTGCATATATTTGTCCGCGAGGAATCCCTTTCCGCTACGGCGAACAACCGGAGCGAGAAGGTTTTCGACAGGGGCGTAATCATCGGTCAGGATAACGCCCCGAGCTTTCCCTTCAAGCTCATTCACATCCGATTCATCCGAATACCATAATTCCTCAGGCGAGCCGTAGCCGGATATAATTTGGGCAATATCCAGCTTATGCTTGGCGGCGACCACGACAAAGGTATTGCGTGCCCACTCCGGCATTCGCTCC
>JAFGTU010000409.1 GCA_016933985.1 Sedimentisphaerales bacterium
AACCGCAACATGTTGCTGTCTCAGCAGTTATGAAGCCGACCTTCTAAGATCTTTGCAAGAAAACAAGAAATTGAACGTTAGTATTACAGGGTGGCTGGTTTTGCGGTCTCGTAGGTCGTTACTGGTTGAATGTGGTCGTCGTGCCGGCGGCCGCTAAACGGCTGTTTCGGCACTTGAAGTAGCTGCGTGACTGGGATTATAGGACTTAGATTCGGAATAAAAGTCGTATTTTTGGTTTGCAAATTGGGCTGGAAGCGTCGTCTATATCAGTGGTGAACAGAGAAATTAGGCAGATGAACGAATACGTCGGCACAACGAGTCGCAGGGCCAAAGTAAGCGCGGTGGCGGCACCGCCGGATGCGGGTGATTTGATGGCGGTGGTGGCCCGTTACCAGAGTCCGCTGTTGCGTTACGTCGGACAGGTTCTGGGCAGGATCGACCACGAGGCAGAGGACATAGTGCAGGAGTCTTTTATCCGTCTGCATCGGCAGGTTTCGGGCCGCGGGGCGGGCAGTGTTAAGAACCTGACTACGTGGCTGTTCCGTGTGGCTCACAACCTGACAATCGACACGGTGCGCAGGCGGTCTCGGCGAAAGCGTCTGCCGGAGACCACGGTCGATCCTGCCGTGCTGTCGGCAGAGGAGGCAGTCAATGAGCTGGACGCCCTGGGTGAAGTGCTCCGACGTGAAGCGCGGCAGGTGGCCTTGCGTGAGCTGTCGCAGCTCGACGAGCAGCAGCGTCAGGTGGTGCTGCTGAGGATTATCCAGGGTATGACGCTGCGCGAGGTGGCGGAGGTTTTGGGCGTGTCGGTTTCCCTGGTGAATTATCGACTGAACCAGGGATTGGCCGAGCTATCGCAGCGATTGCGAAAAGCCGGGGTAGTATAGATAAGGCTTCTGGGTGGTAGATAAAGAAAGGCGTGACCTTTCCGGGCGAAGACCGGGTTAGGAGCTGGCTATGAACCGTGAACAGGCAGAGAAATTGCTGACGGCGCTTATCTTTGATGATCTCGACGAGACATCAAAGACCGATCTGCTGAGTTACTTGGAGAGTGACGAGGAGCTTAGGGAGCGTCTGAGCGATATGCGGATGGCGGCCAAGGTCGCCTGCGATGCGCTGGTGGATGGGCCGGACCCGGTGCTGGACGAGCGGCGTTTGAAACGGCTGGGCAGGCTTGCCGAGCGTGGCGGCACGGGGGCGCGGATTTTCACAATGCGGCGTCTGGCTGCTGCTGCTGCGGTTGTGGCGGCGGTGGTGCTGCCGGCTTCGATTCTACTGCCTTCATTGAATAGGGTAAGGATGTACTCGCTTAGCGTAGATTCGTCTGTGGGAACCGGGCTCAGGCACGGTGCCGAGACTGAAACTACGGCTTTATATGATTGGGATGTGGAAAGACCGGCCGATGGTTTAGAGACATCCGGCGGGGGCGCTTTGCGCGGTCAGAGGTATGCTTCCGATGCAGGGAGTCGAGGGGGTCGGGATGCATATTATTTGCCGCCGCCGGATGTTCCCGGTGCGTCGATTTCTCCTGATGGGGACGGTCTTATCATGGCCGAAGCGGGTGGGTTGGGCGGCAGGAGTATATCGGTTCCGAGCGGTGAGGCGTCGAGGAGGGCGGCCGGGGCGGGTGCGCCGGGTTATGACTACTATTCGGGGGCTGCTCCGGGCGCGGCGCCATCTTCGGCAACGGCGCCAAGGCAGGCCGGTGTGGTTGCAAGCCAGGTTCGGGCGGGCGAAAGCGGCGCGATGGGCGACAAGACCGAGGAGAGTTTATCAATAACGGACGGGGCATACAAACTCGGCAAGGACGTGACGGTCGGCGTTGGCGTGGCGGGCGGGGCGGATTTCGGCACAACGATAGTGAATTCGGACTTCGCTGGGGCTGTGGTGACGGACGGCCGTAACGTGACATTCAACGACGGGCACTTTGACCTGGAGCTAAAGCCGGAAGCATCTGTTCCGGTAACGGGGTCTGGGGCGTACTTGCCGTTGGAGCCGGCGGGGGGGGCATCGGGCGCGCCCGATGTGCTTGCTATGTGGCGGTACAACAAAGTCGGCGTGGAGAAGAGCGAGAAGGTCCCAGCAAAGAAAATGGATGACGATGCGGATGCGTTGCCCGGCATCTCCCGGAGGCGCGGCACTATTAGCATGGATTATGAGGATTTGGATGCGTTTGTCGGGTTTGACGCAGGCGCTGAAGGCGATAAGCTCGACCGTAAGAAGGCGCAACCGCTCGATTCCGGTTACGGCACGATCAAAGAGCATTACCGGGAAGGCGAGGTTTCCAAAGAAGATGCGCAGGAGATTGATAAGGCTGCTGACAAAAACGATACGGTTTCGATGAAATACGACGAAAGCCCTGTGCCGCCGCCGGCAGTTGAAGTCAAGCTGCCGGGGATACGGCGGCCGGCAGATGAGGCCAGGGCGCGGGAGATACGGGGCGGAGATTTTGATTATAAATCAGTATGGGGCGATGCGGTCAAGCAGGAGACAAGCAGCGGCGTACCGATACTGGGGGATGTGCCGCTGTTGGGGGTACTGTATGATCGCAAGGCCGGCGACGTCGCATTGACTGAGTCGGAGGCGCAGCAGGAGGGCAAAAGCCCGGCGGACAGGGAATTGGCGCCTGAGGCAAAAGCAAAGAGCATTGCAGCGGGAGGTCGTAGTGAGAGTCGTATCGCGGGGCCTATGCCGGGGCAGTCCGGCGCCGAATACCGCGATCATGCAGTAGTGCCAGAAGTGCCAAAGGAGATGTTAAAGAGCTACCGTATGTTGGCCCGAGGAGAAGAAGCCGGGCAGAGGGGCGGCGGCGTGCCGGCTGTGGACTTAGACGGGATTCGAAGCGAGGATCTTGACTGGGCCGGCAAGCGGCCCGCCCCCGCCGATACAAGCCCGGAGGAGCCGATGATAGTCAAGCAAACGGAAACAGCCAGCACGTTGGCTCCGGGTAAACCGTTGTCCCAGTTTGAGCTTGGCGGTCCGGCAAATGGGCCGTCCTCTGTTGATCGGATCGCCGTAGCCGGCGGGGAGGATTTGGGCGACTTGCCGGAGGCGGCGCGATTCAAAGTTGTGCCGGTGAATCCGTGGGTTATGACGGAGCGTGATTCCTTGTCCACGTTTGGTCTTGACGTTGACACGGCTTCTTACAGTGTCTGCCGACGTTACATTCGGGGCGGTTTCCATCCTCCGGCGGGGGCGGTTCGGATGGAGGAGTTCATCAACTATTTCAACTACCGTTATCCGCAGCGTGCAAATCCGGTGTTTGCGGTTCACGCGGAGGCCGGCCGGTCGCCGTTTGCGGGGGAAGGAAAAGATTTGACTTTGCTTAAGATCGGCGTGAAGGCTCGGACGATGGGGCGCGACCAGCGCAGGGCCGCTCATCTGGTCTTTGTTGTTGATGCTTCGGCGTCTATGGATCAGCCGGATCGGCTTTCCCTGGTTCAGCAGGCTTTGAAGATGCTGGTTGGGAGGCTGTCGGCCGTTGACCGCGTTACGTTGATAACATGTGCGAGTGACGCCCGCCTTCATTTGGAGGCGACGTCGGCGCGGGAGCGTGACAAGATCATCGCGGCAATAGACGCTATCCAGCCGGGCGGGGCGACGAATCTGCTGGCGGGATTGAAGGTGGGTTATGCCTCGGCGCGGCGGGCGTTCGCTCCGAAGCAGATTAATCAGGTTGTGCTCGGCTCGGACGGGGTGGCGAATGTCGGCCAAACGGAGGCGGATGCGGTTCTCAACGAAGTTGCCGCAGACCGCAAGCAGGGGATCACCATCACGTGCGTTGGAGTCGGGTACGGTTCGTACAACGACGCCTTTTTGGAATCGCTGGCTAACCGCGGGGACGGAAGTTATGTGTTTCTGGATTCGGTGGGTCAGGCCGAGCGTGTGTTCGTGGAGCAGTTGGCCGCGACGCTGGAGACGGTTGCGCGGGATGCCCGGATTCAGGTCGCTTTCAACCCGAATCGAGTTCGGCGTTATCGGCTGATCGGGTATGAGAACCGCGATATAGAGGACAAACGCTTCCGTGACGATACGGTTGATGCGGGCGAGGT
>JAFGTU010000410.1 GCA_016933985.1 Sedimentisphaerales bacterium
AACGAGTCATTCTCGCAGAAATTCCCTGGAAATGCCGCTGTCTTATTCCGCCCTTATCCCCGCCGCGATTTTTTACCGCCCTTTACATCAATTCGCCCCGAAGGATTCCTCCAGTCTCGGCCAGTGAGGAAATGTCATCGGTATTCAACCGCCACTTGTCAGGTTGATCTGGCCATAGAACGACACGCAGGCGATCTGCATAAAACCTCCGATACAAGTGCCGTTGCGACATTTGGATGGCCAAGGCGAATGCCCCGCGCACCTCGTCGGTTCTATCAAACCGCACTTCCACCATTGCCTTATGGATATGGTGCCAAAAGATATTTTCACTCTTTTCATAGTGCGTGGAGTAACTCATACATTTGTCAAGCAGGGCTTTGGCGGATCGCCTGTCTCCCTGGTTCGACTTCACGACGGCCAGAAGAGATTGCAGGCAAGCCCTCTGCTCGGGCCATTCGGCGGCAAGGTCAAGACCTCCCAAGATCAAGAGCCGTACAGCAACGAGTATTTCACGGCTCGAACTCCTGCACCCCGAAAGCAGGTAGCATTCCAGAAGTATCCTCGCCAGAATCTCGTATGTAACAGCGGTGTCCGAGTCTTCCGGTCGGTGCCTCGTATCAAGTCCGAAAGCATCATAGGCCTTCTTCAAGGCTACCTGCAGATCGCCCGCTAAGTGGAGGTCTTCGGCCGAGTTCACTAAAACGCACGAGAGGTAGAATTGGGACTTGTACAGCCTGGCCAGACGCTCAAGCTCTGTGCGCAACTTAGAAAGCTCTTGGACAAGCCTCTTGGCGAATTGTGAAAGAGGGCGGTCCTGGATCGCGGTGAGCTCTGATAGTGTAATGGAATGCAGGTTAAGGGCGTCCATCATCGGGTAATAATCGCCACGTTGCCTGCACAGCCGAATAGCCTTTCGATAAGCCCTGGAAGCTTCACAAAATCTATTTTGGTCATGCAGGATCATACCATAAGTGCACAACAGACCTGTATGGGAGGGACTAAGCCCCAGGCCTTTCTTGCACTGTCTGAGCGCCTTACGAAGTTCTCCTCGCTTGGAAACGGTGCCAGAAAAAGTGTCAGTCGCCACTGTATAACCACTTGTTGCCGACTTGTTACTCACTTGCAGAGCACTTGTAAGCCTCGTTTTCCACTCAAAATGCTGTTGTAACATATTGTGAAGCAAGCACTTACAACGCGAAAAACGGTTTAGGAAACCGGTGCTCTATCCTACTGAGCTACGGGCGCCCAAGTTTCTAACTCAAGCTGACCGATTCTTCTGTTCTTTTGACGCGGACCCATTCGACAAGCTCGGGACAGGTTTACACAGATTAACACTGTCTTGTTTGCCATTTTACATTATACCCGTCCCCCTACCGACTGCAAGACACAGTATCTTTGACTATTTCTCTGGACTACAATCCGTCAAGTTCCTGTTTTTCTGCTTGATATTGGAATGTGGCTGCTATAACTACCGTCGAAATAAGGCGTTATGGTGTGTTTTGAATTATGAGTTTCGGTGATTCGGATTTGCCCCGCCAGTTCCGTAAGTCCCGTAAGGGGCGCTTTGCGGTGGGATTCCTTGGTGGATTTCGGATTTCCACCGTAAGGTGTCATGCGGAGGATTTAGTATTTCGGATTTTGGCTGCGGCTAAAAGCCGCGCCAAGTTTTCTGCATTTGCTGCGGCTGTTTTCTTTGCGCCTCAACAACCCCTGGCCTTACTTTAGTTCACTTTAGCCACTTTAGTTCACTTTTTCCTTTGCCCTCGCCCTTGACGCACCGGCCCAAACCCTATAATATCTCCTCGGTAATCCCCCAGAAGGGGCAAGAGCAGCAATTTCAGAATACAGTAACAGAAAGGACCGAAAATGTTCACAACGATAGTCGATGTGACCGCAAGAGAGATACTCGATTCCCGCGGCAATCCAACGGTCGAGGTTGATATACTGTTGGAAGACGGTTCATTCGGCAGGGCCGCCGTCCCTTCCGGTGCCAGCACCGGCGCGCACGAGGCCGTGGAACTGCGCGATACCAAGGCCAAGAGGTACTTCGGCAAGGGTGTCGCCGGGGCAGTCAAGAACGTAAACGAGAAGATCGCCCCCGAAGTCCTCGGAATGGATGCCCTCCTGCAGGAAGAGCTCGACGCGATGATGATCGACCTTGACGGCACGCCAAATAAGGGTAAGCTCGGCGCAAACGCCATACTGGCCGTCTCGTTAGCAGCGGCAAAGGCCTCCGCCGACGCCTCGGGCCTGCCGTTGTACCGATATTTGGGTGGCTGCAACGCTAACATCCTGCCGGTCCCGATGATGAACATACTCAACGGAGGCAAACACGCCGACAACAACGTCGATTTCCAGGAGTTTATGATTATGCCTGTCGGCGCCGCGGACTTCCCGGAAGCCCTGCGGATGGGCGCAGAAGTCTTCCACACGCTAAAGGCCGTGCTGGCCGCGAAAGGCTACTCCACATCCGTCGGCGATGAGGGCGGCTTCGCGCCTTCGCTCGAGAGCAATGAAGAGGCCCTCGAAGTGGTTATGGCCGCCATCAAGAAGGCCGGCTACAAGCCGGGCAAGGACATCGCAATCGCACTGGACCCGGCCTCGACCGAGATGTGGGATGACAAGACAAAATCCTACAAATTCTTCAAATCCGCCCCTAAGAAAAAGGTCTCATCGGATGCGATGGTTCAGCACTGGGCCGCGTGGGCCGATAAGTACCCGATTATCTCAATTGAAGACGGCCTCGCCGAGGACGACTGGGATGGGTGGGTCAAACTGAATAAGAAGCTCGGCGGCAAAATCCAGTTGGTCGGCGATGATCTGTTTGTTACCAATACGCAGCGCCTGGCCAAGGGCATCAAGCTCGACTGCGCCAACTCAATATTGATTAAGCTCAACCAGATAGGCACTCTCACCGAGACGTTCGAGGCGATCAATATGGCCCGCAGGGCCGGCTGGACCGCCGTCATCAGTCACCGCAGCGGCGAGACGGAAGATTCCACCATCGCCGACCTGGCCGTCGCTTCCGGCGTAGGCCAGATTAAAACAGGCTCGCTCTGCCGCACCGACAGGATTTGCAAGTACAACCAACTTCTCCGAATACACGAAGACCTCGGCCCAGCCGCACAGTATGCCGGGTTCATGTTGAAGTGAGCAGGAAGCCTCAAGAAATTGATTCGGCAGGCGCTATATATCCAACGGAGTGGAGAAAAAGCGCCTGCCGCCTTTTTTCTGCCCCTTTTCTGTACCGCGCATCGCACCACAGCCGAATATAATTAGCGAGATCGTATCACGGTTGTAGCACTCTCTGAGAATTGTATTTGTGGGTGTTACTCGGATTATGCAAGGGCAAAACATTATTCGGACGCTTTTGTTTATCGTCTTCTTCAGCATCGGTGCCGCGGCGGTGGCTGCGTCGGTCCTCTGCGACGACCTCGTCCGGTACTATCGCAACCGCCACTACCTCAACCAGGCCGAGCGGCTGACTGAGAAGCACGAATTGCTCAATGATGACTACGATGCGGTGTTGATGCAGGTGGAAGACGACCCGAATCTGATCAGGCGTCTGGCCCCGGCTGCGCTCGGAGCCGACCCCACCGACCCGAACACAATCTCTCCGCGGGCGACGCCGCTGGAATTGGCCGAGGCGAAAAAAGCCCTCGCTAAAATCGCAGAGGCAGAGCCTAACGAGCCTGCTATGCCCGCCTGGCTCAAGCGCTGCAGAGAGCCCGACCATCGGATATACCTCTTCGCGGCCGGCGCAGCCCTGATATTAGTCTCATTCGCCTGCTTCGGCCGACTAAAAACCCCCGACGACGAGCAAGACTGGAGTAGCACGAAATAAGCCCGGCATTTTGATCGGTGCAATTTAGGCCACCGGCAGGGGGCCGGCCGCCACCAGCTTCTTCTTGACCGCATCGACAATCAGATTGAGCCCCTCGAGC
>JAFGTU010000411.1 GCA_016933985.1 Sedimentisphaerales bacterium
AAGAAGGATTCCGCCGTCGCCGCTGAAGCGGCATTGGCCCTTGGCAAAATCAACCAGCTTCAGATCAATAAGACCCTTAAAGCCACGGCCTCGCTCAACAACGGCAATGCAAAGAACGCCCTCGACGGAAACAAGAGCACACGTTGGGACACCGGCAGGCCGCAAGAAGGTGGCGAGTGGTTCACCCTCGACCTCGGCGTCGAGAGCACCGTAACGGGCATTACCCTCGACTCCGTCGGCTCGCCCGGCGACTACCCAAGAGGATATGAAATCTACGTCTCTTTCGACGGCGGAAGCTGGGGAAAGCCGGTTCTTTCAGGCGAAGGAACAAAGCCAATAACCGAGATCAAGCTCCCCGGCCCCGTGCGAACAAGGTTCATAAAGATAGTGCAAACAGGCTCGGTTTCAGGACTCTTCTGGTCAATACACGACCTGATGGTCCACTTCGAATAAAGGAGAATTAATATGATTCACAAACTCTCAATCAAGGCTCTCGTTGCGGCATTAGCTCTCTCAATGCTCGCCGGCTGCGCCGGAATCGGGCCCGGCTACAAGGACAGCATTCGTCTCGAACACGTCGCCATAAACGTCCCCGATCCTATCGCCATGACCGAATGGTATTGCGATAACCTCGGGATGAAGGTTAAAAGGGAAGGCCCCCCGCCGGTCAACATGCGTTTCATCTCCGATGCCGGCGGCAATATGATGCTGGAGCTCTACAATAATCCGGAGGGCAAAGTCCCCGATTACAAGTCGATGGACCCGCTCTCGCTGCACATCGCATTTCACGTTGACGACGTGCCCGCAGTTCGCAGGAGGCTCCTCGCCGCCGGGGCAACCGCGCACAACGATGTCGAAACCACGCCCGCAGGAGACGTAATAACAATGCTGCGAGACCCATGGGGCGTGCCCATACAGTTCCTGACGAGAGCAGAACCAATGCTCAAGTAGGCTGGTTTAAGAAAGAAGGTGACGATTATGGATAGGTTATATGATTCCGAGACCGGTTGTTGCCCGCGGTTTGATCCGGGGCCGTGGGATGAAAAAGAGGTGACTTTTGACAACAAGCTCTTCGTAAAAGACCGTGTCAGGAGCTTCTTTCATATCCCGCTGAACTTCGGCAAGGTGATGGTTCGGAACATGGAGAAGATTTCGGCTGCCGGGGCACTGCCGCCAATGCCGCTTCTGCTCAGCGATGAGAATTCGCTCTGGGGGGCCGATGTCTATATCGCCGTGGTCAAAGAAGTCCCCGATTCACAAATGGCGAGGATTTCCGGCACGTTTCTGACCAAGGTCTTCGAAGGGCCGTACAAGAACGTCAGAGACTGGATCGCCCTGATGAAGGCATACGTCGCGTCAAAGAAACGCAAAATGGAGAAGATGTACTTCTTCTATACGACCTGCCCCAAGTGCGCCGAGCATTACGGCAAGAATTACGTCGTGATATTGGCGAAGGTTTGAGGATTCCTATGATTGCTTGAAGTGATCAAGGGCGAGAAGATTCACGAATATTGCGGAGTCCTGAAGGACTACACCGCCGAATTCATCGAGATAATGGACGTCCATTATAAAGCCCAAGACAAGCAAACCGCAAGAAAAGCGGACATGGTCGCCCCCAGAAACCACGCCGTAGTCCGCCATTTCGCCGAATAGGCATCTTCAACAGATAGGACAATAAATACGTGGTTCGACAGTAAGCGGACTCGCAAGGGCAAGGCTTGGGCCCGACTACACCTCAGGCTACGGGCAATTCGAGCAATCGCCAGGGACATTTGCGTCCGGCTGCTTCCACGACGCAGTGAGAATGTTCAGATCATTGTACAAGACCCTGAAATACCCGGTCTTTGGGCCGCCTTCGTCCTCGTGGTCGAAGTCAGCGGCAATCCAGGGGTCTTCATCGGGATCGCCGCTATAAGGCTGATGCCAGCCCGCCAGCAGAATATCGAGGTCATTCTGCTGCACCCAGAATGGCCCGACCGGACAATTCGGGTCAAGAAGCTTCAGTCCGTCCGCGTCGCCGTGACACTGCCGAGGGTAACACCAGCTAACGGGTTCACCAACGTCAAGCCACTCATCGTAATCCGGGTGGCAACTGGGGATGTAGGCCGCCTCGTCGGCGCCAATATCCACGTCAGTTACCATCAGTCGCGGCTGTCCGTCAAAATCGACCTGCGCCTCGTAGTCGCCGTTGGGGTCTCCGGCATCGATACATGGCGAGCTCGATGCCAGATGGCAATCCTCATTAACATCGGTTTCTTCAGGACCCCAACTGTAGATTAGCACTCCAATTGCCGAATTGGCATCGAGTGCGTTATCGAAGGTGATCGTGCTGCTTGTCACATTCACATCGGTGACGGTCCGTATGCTACCGTCATTGTTGTATTCAATCACGTCGTTGACTTCGTACAGGTTGACATCAGCGACGATTATAGTCGTCGCGGTTCCGTTTGCACTCGTCTTATCAACAAAAAGGCATACGTTCGCCAGACAAGGGTCCGAATCAATGCATCCGGTATAGTTTGGATCGTTCGCGTCAAATCCGTCGCCAATACAGCAGTATTTGACGTTTAACGGCCAGTTTTCGTAATCTGAGGTATCCACGACCGAATACAAATCGTCGGCGCCGTTACCCCAAAGGATGCAGTTGCTTAATGTCAATTCTGATTGACCTACATTATACACTCCATAGCGAAAATTATAAATGGTCGTATTGTTGGTAAGGATCGATTTATTGGTTTTGTGGTAACTCTTGGTCATGATGCCAAAACCATTTGCATACATCAGGTTATCCTTTACGACCGCTGCGTTGTCCCTACAATAGATCGCACCACCTTTGGCGAGAATCTGGCCGGAGTATTCTGTGATGCCATAACACCTTTGACGATGTTATTGGAAATTATAGGCGACTCTGAGCCCTCACAAAATATCCCGAACGGACAACCCTGTGTGGTGCCATAGACACCCTCGATGATGCATCTTGATATTGTCGGCTGCGAATATACGACTGTAACGATCCCGAAGTCCAAGCCTAATCCTTTGATGGTAAGTCCTCTAATCATCGAATTAGCATCTTCACCCTTGTTGAAGAGAAACGCCCGATCGGCACCGTTGGAATCCACAATTGTATCTTTCACGATATCCCAATCGTCGGGATTGGTGCTTCTCACCGTAATGGCTTTTGCCTTGAAATCGATAATTTCGTTGTATGTTCCAGGAGAAACGATAACGCAGGACCCGTCCCAGATGGGTTGGTCGATAGCGTCTTGAATACTGTTGAAGTCACCTGGCACATTAATCTCGATGGGACCGTCGGTGGTGAACGTGTAGCAGTTAGCATCGTTGGTGTCCGCTGTCGTGTTGCCTGCCAAGTCGGTCGCTTCGACGATAAAATAGTGTTTTGTCAAAGGAGAAGGCTTAAGAAGCTTGATGTTATGGCTAAAGCCCTTGCTGTAATCAGTTGTGTACGGCCCGCCGCAGGTTGTGCCGTAACGGACGCACGCGACAGTCAGTTCGTTCGTATCGAACGCAATTGTGATGTCGGGCCCTATGGGGGCTTCATTGAAATCAATGTTCGAGATTACCGGATATACGCAGTCAACGGTCGCCGTATCATTCGCATCGGAGAATGTCACCGTAACAGTTTCGCCGTCGGATACTTCGACATAATTGCTCTCGAGGCTCACGGAGTTGGGAGAAGTCGCGATTGATCCGAGAAACAAGCCCGAATCCGCCGGTGTCTCAGTTAGAGTTACTGTTTCCAGATCATTGCCGGCGCTCGTTACGAGATTGACATCCGTCGTGCCGTCGCCTGCCAGCTCGCTATCGCCGGCTATAATATTAATCTCGCCGGAACAGGAGTAATATTGCCTGTCCAGTGTGACGAACCTTCCGTATTCGGGAATCTTTAAGATTGCCCTATGGACGTTGAGCCGGCCTTCAGAAACGCACTTGCCATCAAGCGAATCAATCTCATCGACCGAGTCCATAATGATACTCTTTAAGTCGCCGCAGTCGAGGTCGGGATTGATAGACCATACCAGCGCACAAGCCCCGCTAACATGCGGGCAAGCCATTGAGGTTCCGCTCAAATATTCATACTTTCCCAGGTCATACGGAATCTTCGAGTATGTGCTGAGAATCGAGCTGCCCGGCGCGCCGAGATCAACAGTCGTCGCCCCATAATGTGAAAACGACGAAAGAGCGTCGTTGTGGTCTGTCGCCGCCACCGCGATGATATTGCTGCAGTCATAGCTCGCCGGATAGTATGGCGAGACATCATTGTTCCTTGCTTTATTTCCGGCTGCTGCTACAAAGAGCAATCCCGCATCGCCGGCAGCCTCAATAGCCGCCTTCAAAGAAGGGCTATCAGGACCCCCGCCCCATGAGTTGCTCATGATATTAGCGCCGTTGTTGATGGCGTATTGTATACAGGAAATAGCATCTACAGTTTCTCCATACCCGTTGGAGGCCAGGAACTTCAATGCCATAATCCGAACATTCGGGCAGACCCCCGCCACGCCGATGCCGTTGTTGGTAACGGCCCCGATTATCCCCGCACAGTGTGTTCCGTGCCCATTGTCATCCATCGGATCGTTGCTGTCGTGCCGGGCTTTATTAGCATCGGTCCAGAAGTGCTTGCCAAAATGCCCGTCATCGTTTACCCACATATTCGCAGCCAAATCGGGGTGATTGTAATCGACGCCGGTATCTATCACGGCGACGACGATTTCCTGGGTTCCCATAGCCATGTCCCAGGCATGCGGTGTATTGACGTCCGCCCCGGACGTACCGCCGGTCTGGCCGGTGTTGTTCAGGCCCCATTGGTCGGCGAAGTAGGGATCATTAGGTGTTACCAACGCTCTGAGTATCCAGTTGGGCTCGGCATATAGTATCTCGCCTCTTGCATTGAATCGCCCGAGGGCTTGCTCCACTGTTACCCCGGCGGGCAGCTTAACCACTGTCAATCCCGGGACCAGCCAATAAGAGCCTATCTCCTGCGCCCCGTCCAGGGCGTTGAGGACCGCCCGTCTTTCCAGTACGGTTGGTATGGTCTCATCGTGCTTGGGAGCAAATCGGACGAGCAATTCTCCCTCGACGTAATTGGGCTCGTTCGGCTCCTCGAGCCCTATGTCCGAAAGATACCTTCCATTAGCCGGCGCAGCGACCGAAACCAATATCCCAACGACTACCGCTGAAATTCTTGTTCTTATCCGCATTTGACGCACTCCTTTGCTAATCCCGCCAAGGGAAAAATCAGTAATCAATAATCCTTAATCAATTATGATCTTCCATCCAATGCAACGCCATAAGCCAGAAGTCTTTGAAATCGACGATGCAATCACCGTTTATATCGCCTGCGACTATTGTCTCGCAGGGCGACTTGCCGAAGTAAGACTTACTCGCCTCGCCTGTGCCGCCATAAGCCCCTATATTGATGATTCCCCCATTAGGGAAACGCTCTAGACCTATAGATGTTATCGGATCCCCTCCGTCGATACAAGGACTCGTCACATCATCCATCATCCATACGCCCTCGTTAGAGACCCATCGCCCAGCCTGAGACTTCAAGTGATAATATCCGTTTTCTGAATCCGCAAAGCACGGATCGGTGGTGATGTTGCCTGCACCCCAATTGACATTCGTGCAGCCGTGCCTGTAAATATTTCCCTGCCCCCCTTCCACGTCGCAATAAGATGTTGTTAGCGTCGCGCAACCCAAGAGAGCGTCCAAGGAAATCTGCCGACGGGTAGACCCGGCAATGTTAGCCCATAGAATAGAGTCTCGAACAGATAGCTGGCAGTCCATACACCAAATCCCCACGCTTGAATTTCCGACTATCGTACAGTTTTGGATGACTGGATTGTCCTCATAGAGAAACAATCCTCCGCCAATCCCTGTTGCGCTGTTGTCCGTAATGATGCAGTTTTTTATAATTGGGCTGCCCAGCTCGCAGAGAATGCCGCCTCCATCGCCATACAGGTTCCCGGACGTAGGCGCATAGTTGTTCGTTATGGCGCAGTTCGCTATTAAGGGGCTGCTCGCCTTTATGCGAATCCCACCGCCCCAAGCCCTGCCGTTGGTGATGGTGAGCCCCGCAAGAACGGAATTGGGGTCTTCGTCGCTGTGAAAGTAAAACCCACGCCCTTGGCTCTGGCAATTGACAACCGTAGCGCCGACCACCTCCGAGTCGTCCGGATCTGTGCTGCGGACGGTAATGGCCTTGCCTTTGAAATCAATATCCCTATTGCCCGCCCCGGTGTACGTTCCCGGCTGGATTTCAACCGTATCGCCGTCGTTTGCATCGTCGATAGCGGACTGGATGGTGGAAAAATCCGCCGGCCCATCGTCGTCAACGGTAATAATCCTGGCCTGAGAGGCCGCAATCCCCGCCAGAACCGCCAAAATGACAATCAAAGCCTTCATTTTCGCTGCCTCCATATACACACTTTTTTCTTATTATCCGCATTATAACAGCTATTCGATGCCTGTCAAGGATAAAATAGATTTTGTTTCACCCTTTCCCCGTCCACATTCTATGCACTCCTTTGCTAATTCCCACACTTGTCCCGATGCACATCGGGATACTATATCGCTCGTCCGTCGTCTGTCATCCGCCTTCCATCCAGTGCACTGCCATAAGCTGGAAATCTCTGAAGTCGATCTTACAGTCGCCGTTTACATCGCCTGCGACAATCGTTTCGCAGGGTGGCCCGCTGAAGTACGACTTGCTTCCCTCACCCGTTCCGCCGTAAGCCCCCATATTGACGACCCCCCCATTGGGGAATGTCTCATAGCCGATGGGACTCATAGGATCACCTGTGTCAATACAGGGGCTCGTCACATCGTCTATCGTCCATCCTCCATTACTTGCATCCCATCGCCCTGCCTGTGATTTCAAATGATAATCCCCGTTATTGGGATCGGCAAAACAAGGATCCGAAGCGATGTTTCCTTGGCCGAGGTCGCCGTTTTCGATGCATGAATAAGTGGCGTATGTATATTTGCTCAAATCATCGGTGTTTCCCCAGATAATGCAATTCGTCACTCTATTTCCACAATGCCGCAACCCATGTCCTACGTTGTTCACGATCGTACAGTTGATAATCTCCCCATTGCACCCGTAGATGCCATCCCCGTAGTCAGCAGCGCTGTTCCCGGAGACAACACAATTCCTCAAGTTTGGAGACAGACTCGGGTCCCCTCGCGTGTAGCAGAATATACCTCCCCCATCCAAACCTGCCGTATTGTTTGAGATCGTGCAGTTGAGTATCACCGGAGAACTCACCGTCGAGGCGATCCCCCCCCTGTACCACCGCTGTAAATACATATCCCTGACAGTGGGTCGCATGAAACGCTTTCATAAGCTTTATTGCCGGTTATCACGCAGTTGGCAATCGTTGGGCTGCTAAAGTACAAGCCGATTCCTCCACCCCATGTGCTCTTGCCTCGCGTGATAGTAAATCCATCCAGGAGCGCGTTCGCATCCTCCCCATTCTCGAAGATAAAGCATCTTTTGACGTCCTCGCCATCTACGATACAATCCTTGGCTCCATTCTCGCTGCGCACGGTTATCGCCTTTCCCAGAAAGCTGATCTCCTGATTTCCAGGCCCCGAATAGTGCCCATCCGCCACAATCACCTTATCTCCGTCGTTGGCATCGTCGATAGCGGTCTGGATAGTGGAAAAATCCGCCGGTCCATCGTCGTCAACGGTAATAATTCTGGCCTGAGAAGCCGTAATCCCAGCCAGAATCGCCAATATGACAATCACAGCCTTCATTTTCGTTACCTCCTGAACGCTTAATCACTATACATCTTGATTATAGCAGTTTATTTTGCGTGTCAAGCAAAAAACCATGTTATTCGTTGTTTATTTTTTTTCTTTCTCGCTTTTTCCAACTTCCGCCCACCATATTCAAGTCCCGATTTCCAGGCTTTTTCAACATAATCTTTGCCCGGGATTTCCCCTATGTGGGTCACATGGTCAAAAAGTGATTCTGAAGTCTGTGTGTCGGGGATCGGCAGGCAGGTCGGTGATTTTCATCTCGGATATGTAGCCGTGCATGGCCTGCTTGATTTCGGCAACGCAGTCGTTTATGTC
>JAFGTU010000412.1 GCA_016933985.1 Sedimentisphaerales bacterium
CCGCCTCTATGATGTGCTTGGCGTAGTTGCCGGCGAGCGCGAGGATTTTGCCGGGGCGCTGGATTGGGGCGAGGAGCCTGACCGAGCTGAGCGGTATAGAGGCCTTGGCCGAGGTCGCAATCTTGGCGAGCTTAGAGAAGCAAGATGGGCCGCGTTCCAGAATCTCTTTTACGCTGCGGGGCGGATTGGGTCCGGGCCAGGCGGTCAGGATATCGATTATGGCGTCTTCGATTAGGATTCCAGGGTGAATGGAGTCATCTTGCGAGAATGTCATCAGCTTCATTTGTTTTCCTTTTCCGGACAACGGGAGTTCGTGGTTCAGAATGGTATTTTACGGTGTTTCGCGGAGGATGCAAGCTGAGAGTGTTTTCAGAGCGAGATGACTTGGGCAGGCTACTACTCGCATCCTGCAAGCCAGTGCTGGGCCCAGACGGCCAAATCCAGCATATTCAGTATCGGTCCGGGCGCAGAAGGCTCGCCGGGCGGCTGGGAGGGGCCCGACCATTTAAGGATGGCGTTGGCAAAGTCGGCGAAATTCGTGCAGCCGTCGCCATTGCAGTCGGCGCCGGATCTCGCATTGACATGGACAATTCCGATGAAGCCGTTCACGTTGTCCTGCGGGGTAACCACTGCGTCGGGCTGCTCGTTCAGTCTGACGCTGCCGTCAAATTCGATCATGCACATTTTCGTAGCAGGTGTTACCGAAGGTACTACGGTGACTTCCGTGCCAAGAGCGGTGTCGGTCCATTCGAATCCTTTGAGATGATAGTGGCCCGCAAACCAGTGGACAATGTTCATCCCGTAACTTGAAAAGAGCGGGCCAAAGAGTTCGTATTCAGCCTTTCCGTCGTATTCTTGTGTGTTGAATCCGAGGATGACGTCTCCTGTTATCCTGTCGGCTTTGGTTCCATCCCAAATGAATTGACCGTTCCAGGTCAGAAAATCAGGGCCGGTTCGAAAGCTGGAGAGCGTTTTTCCCGTAAGTGTGCCGTCCGGGTCAAATAGAATGTGGACTTCACCCATTATCCGGGCGGGCGAAGCCGTAGGCGCCACGCCCGGCGAGGGGATAGTCAGCACCGGCGGATTGCCGGACTGGACTTCCATTTGATATATTGGGGGATGGTGCGTGAAGACGACGACATCTTCTATTCCTGCGGCGGCGCATTGGGCAAGGTGGTCGCTGAGCCATTGCCACGTGCCGAAGGCAAAGTTGTGCAGGTCGGCATAGCCTGTGAGTTTCTTCAACCGTGGAATGAAACCTTCTTGAATGAAGTCGAAGTCGTCCCTCGCACAGAAGTCGAGGCAGATGAAATGATAGGGGCCGAAATCAAACGCGAAGTTCTGAAAGATGGGTGTCGGGAAGGCCGGATCATACGGATTGGCGGCCGGCATGGAGTCCTGCTTTGAGAAGCCGGGCAGGTCCATGCTTAGCTCATCGAATTGCGGGGCGAAATAATCTGCAAAGAGTTCTTCGGGGTAGTCGGGCGGGCCGTCAACGAGGGCGTAGTCGTCAAAGTTGAACCATACGTTGTGATTTCCTATCAGCGGGATGTAATGGATGCCGGCACCAGCCGGCGGGGGCGCTTTCAGCCTTTCGAGTTGCGTTTTGATCTGTTCGTATTCCAGGCGGTAGTCGCTTTCACCCTTCCAAGTGCCGTCGTCTCTTGATTCGCCCTGGATGAGGTCGCCCAAGACTACGGCGAAGCTTATGTCGTTGCGCGGGTCATCATCAGCGTTGATTTCTATTATCTTATCGACGGCTTGAGCTACTATCGCATTCTTTGCCGGGTCCGCGAGCGCATGCGTATCGGTTAAGAGGGCAAACTTGAAGCATTCCAGACCGGGTCCGCCGATACTGTAGTTCTGCACGTCGATTCCGAGGGCGCAGTTGGTCAGAAATACGGCCAAAGCCGCAAACACAACAGGTTTTGTTCTTGGCCAATCCATCGTTAGCAAACATTCCCGATAAGAAAATCTGCCCAGCACGCCTGCGCATTTCAAATTCATATTATACCACGCATCGCTTTGAATTTCAAGAGGTGTAGCCGGCGTGATAAATCCTTCCGGCGCCTTTGCGGCTAATTACAACGCAGATCATGCGAAAGCAATGTCGATAATGCAATCGTCGATTAGGATTCCCGGTCGGATGGATTGGTTTTGCGAGAAGGTTACGAGTTTCATTTGCGTTTCTTTTTCGGGCCAAAGAAGATCGAAGGGAAGGCCGTTGCGACGAAGCAATCTCACGTTTTTCAACGGCCAGCCAGCCACCCCTTCGACCGCGCTCAGGACAGGCCTCCTCCTAAGAAAATGGACAGTTCCCTTAATGCGAATGGTAGGAGATTGCCACGTCGGGCCCTAAGGGCCAGGCTCTACGGCCTCCTCGCAATGATTATGCTTGAGATTCCTTTTCTTTTGCATGCCTCCTGAGAATCCGTTCAGGTGCTCGCAATGCCAACTCATCGAATCACGAGTAACAGGCCGCTCGTGTCTGCTATTGCGGCAATTCGGCGCTTTTAGCAAACACGCCAGCGTGCGAACAGTGCTCATCGGGGCAGATGGTTCGAGGAGCGTTTTTCATTGTGCGGCAACTTGCAGCAATTCTCGCTTGGGTTGTATCCCATTATTCTTTGCCGCCGGGGTTGGGAGATGGAGTCGTTCTTCGGCGGCGTGGAGTATTGCGCCCAACATTTCGGAGTATGATATGCCGGCGATCTTGGACATCTTTGCGAGGTGTCCGTCCCAGCACCAGCCTGGATTCGGGTTCACTTCAAGGATTTTGGGATTTCCCTGGGAATCGATTCTCCAATCAAATCGGGCATAGTCTCTGCAATCGAGCCTTTCGAACAACCTGAGGCAACATTCGAGGACGAATTTCTCAGTCTCTTCGGAGAGGTCTGCGGGTATTGACTTGATGTTCCAATAGGGCGAATCCGGCATCCACTTGGCTTCATATCCGCAGATCCTCGGCAGCTCCGGGGGCAGGGCCGAGTAGTCCTCCTGGATGATTGGGAGGGTTGTGTACGATTCGGGAGGATTGCCTATTATGCCGACGGTGAAGTCTTTTCCGGGAAGGAATTCCTCAACGAGAATAGGCTTCTCATACCCGAATTTCTCCCTTATTTCGGAGATGGCGTTGACGAGCTGCTCTATGGAGTAAGCGACGCAACGCTGGGTGATGCCGAAGCTGGAATCGCCGAAGTTCGGCTTGACAATGACGGGGAAGCCGAAAGGCAGCTCAAAGGTACTGTCCTCCGCCTTGATGAAGAAGGCGTCGGCGACGGGGATGCCCATTTCCTTTGCAATTCCGCGGACAAGGGATTTGTCGTAGCAGAATGCCAGGCACTGGGGTCCGCCTCCGGTGTATGGCATGCCGAGGACTTCGAGCATTGCGGGGACGTGAAGCTCCTTTTTGGGGTCGTTAATATAGCCCTCATCGCAGAGATTTAGGACGAAATCGGTTTTGGGGCTGATCTTGACCAGGTCGCTGAAAAGGGTGTCGTGGTTGTTGAGATAAGTGTATCGATAGCCGTCGATCTGCCGCAGTGCGTCCTTCAACTGGTCGATAGTGTAGAAGTCATCGTCGTCGAAGACGGAGAGCGGCTTCAAGGGATCGGGTTTGTTCGGGTCGCCGAATACCACGGTAACATTCTTGAACTCCTTTCTGGGCTTTCGGGGCGACCAGTCCTTTCTGACGACGGAGGTGACAATAATCCTTTTCTCCATCATTCCGAGGTCCTGATTGCGTTTGGAATCGCTGGACATCTGGCTATGGATGGTTACGTCGTTGAAGCCGGCTTTTTCGATCAGCTCCTTTATGCTCTTGCCGGAGTAGAGTCTTTCCGCGTAGAACTGGTCGGCGACAACGCCCTTTTCGACGTGTGTGACGACCTCGCGCGAAATGAGCCTCTGTTTATCGTGGGAGAGGGACCTTTCCCTGCAGACGAAGTAATTCTTGTCTATCCACTCCCAGGACCGGGGCTGGAATTTTTTCCTCAGGTATTCTCCGTCGGCGGCGTCGAAGAGAGCTTTGCCCCAGGGCTTTAAGACGCGGAAAATCTCCCTTAGGACTCGCCTATCGTCCTCGACGGTCTCGAAGTACCCGAAGCTGTTTCCGAGAAGCATCACAGCATCAAAGGTATCGGGGGGATAAGGCAGCTTCCTGGCGTCTCCCTCTCTGAATTTGACGCTGAGTGTTTCTTTCTTGGCCTGCACCTTTGCTTTCTGGATGAGGTAGTGAGAGCGGTCGAGGCCCTCGACATTAGTGAATCCCCTTCTTGCCAGTTCGAGGCAGTCTCTTCCCTGTCCGCAGCAGAGGTCAAGGATTTTGTCTTGCGGTTTCAAGTCGAGGGCGGTCGAGAATATATCGACTTCTTTGGCCGTGAGCTGGGGGTCGTCAACGACATCGCCGTCGGTCTTGAGGTAGATCGCATTAAATATCTGTCGCCACCATTCGGGGTGGACGTGCGCTTCGAGGTCGTGGACGGGTCCGAGGACTTTGGGTCCGGCCGG
>JAFGTU010000413.1 GCA_016933985.1 Sedimentisphaerales bacterium
ATATTTTGAATTCCGATACGTTGGCCCCGCATCTATCGAAACAGAATCAGGCCATCGGCGATATTGCATCTTCGCTAATGGCGTTCGGTGAGGTGACGAACAATATCGCCGTTATGTGGCATGGCGACGGGTCGTGGGGCATCGAAAAGGTCGCCGGCCGCTGGTCCTGGGCGATAGGGCCGGGCAGGCCCTGCCTGTATCTCGATTTCCCCGGCGGCCCGCTCAAAGAACCGGCTGACTATGTCCTCTCATTCGAGTATTTCGACAAGGGCGACTGGACCATCCACTGCCACTACGATTCGGCCTACCCTCCCGACGACAAACGCGAATACCACCCCGCCGAGCCGGTGCAACTTACGAACACCGAGACCTGGAAGAAAGGCGCCTTCGTCCTGACCAATTGCCTGTTCGCCTCCCGCCAGAACGACCGGGCCGACATGCGATTCGTCACCGGCTTAGGCGCCAATATCCGCAATATCCGTCTTGCGCCGGCCCCGACCGGCAGCATCGACAAGGAGAAGGGCAAACGGTTGTTCTATCGAATCCTTGGTTCTCAATCCAACGGGCCATACATCCGTAAGACGCGAACAGTCGCCGCCCCTGACTACTTTCCGCGAACAGCAACCACCGGAATGGCCAACTCCGGCTTCACGGAATACCCCTTCTGCTACGGGAACTGGAGCCTGACCTTTCGCGAGTGTGAGGGTTTGTTCCCACGATTCGCAATGGGCCTGCCGTTGGACCCGACCCGCGTTAATACCTGCGATATCCTGGCCGACTGGGTGTATGAACCGGATGGCTGCGTCTGGGGACCGGCCTGTAAAGAGTTTGGGCAGACATTCGTTGCCAAAGACACAGAACTCGTTGCGATTACACTGCTCGTTGCCTCGCCGAAAGGGCTGTTCGACCTGTCCGTACACGAAGCTGGTTCCGACGGCCTGCAAATCGCAAAGACCAAGAGCTTCACATCAGGCCATTCAATGGAATGGGCGACCGTACATTACGCGCCCGGCGAAGCACAACTCCAGCCGGGAAAAACCTATTACGTCAAAATCGTCGGGCAGGACGGCAAGGCCTGGAACATGTATCTCCATTCGACCGGTAACGCCTATGATAAGGGCTGTGCCTATTTCGACGGTGTAATGAGGCCGGAATCCGATTTGGCCCTTTGGATTACGACCGAGCCGCCGGACGTCACCAGGGCCGTAATCCTTGATACCGATGAACAATGCTGGACAGAGTCCGCATCCGGCTTTGAGTTTATCCCACGAACCGACAATGTAAGAATGATTACCGTCCAGCTTAGGCCGGTTAAAGAGTTCTGCGTTTGGCCGGTCGCCTATATCTATCAGCTCGAACCGGAAAGACGCCTTATCTGCGGCCCGAAGTACTCCCACTCCTGCGCCAGAGCCAACACCACTTACGAGGTCAGCTTCCTCTATGCCCCAGGCGAATTGCCCTGTACGAAGTACAAGAAATACTACGCCGAGATAGTCACCGTCCCGTTCGAGGAAGGCAAGGACCCCGTAATTCCCGATGACTATTCAAACCTTGCCAAATACGAAATCCTCCCCTCTGTATATGGCGAGACGTCATCCGACACCGCCCCGGTCATCTACAATCTCTCCGCCGAACCCACTAAGGACTCAATTCTGCACCTGACTTGGCGGCTCTCTAAGCCCGGCCGAGTCCAAATCGAAATCTTAGCCCCTGAGGACATCGCCAAGACGGTCAATGCCGAACCAGGCACAAGCGAATACCGCATCTTCGGCCTCGGGCCCGGCGACGACTGCGATTTCCGCCTGACCGCTTCGTTCCCGGACGGCCCCGCTGCACCACTTTACGCCCGGCCGACGCCGGTCTATCGAGTCAGAATCCCCGGCGGCGAGGTGGCTGAGCCTCTCTGGCCCGAAACACCCGAATTCTTCGTCCCCCTCGCCCCTCGGCCAAATGCGAAGGGATTACGCGATGAGTTCCCGGCACACGGTGAAGAAGTCTCAATACCCGATGCCGATTTCGAATCCGGCGTCGGCAAGTGGAGCAAAAATATAACCGGAATAGGCTGCTTATCAGGGGGCGACGAGCAGATCAAACCGGCTTCCGGCAGCCAAATGTACGGCTGGACGCACAAAGCGGGTAAAGAGCGAAAAGACGTATTCCAGGAAAACATAATCCACCAGGGCGTTCCCACCAGGCCCGGCCATGAATACGTCCTCGCTGCTAACGCCATAACCGCCGTGACAAACGGCACCCGGGGAGATACACGTATCCGCCTCGCGGTCGATCCAGCCGGTGGAACCGAGCTGAAAGGCAAGAACTCCAGCCAATGGTTCTGGACAGACGGCAAATGGATGACCTTCTCGCATGAATTCACCGCCGAATCCGAGAAAGCAACAATTGCAGTAGGATTCTTCCGCTGGAGAGATCTTGACCGCGCCGACGCATACATCGATAACATCCGCCTGTACGACTTAGGCTCAAAGCCCTAACGCTCGCCCGGATTGCGGCGAACGAACCAATCCTCCAATTTTCTTGACGCCGCCGCTGGTTTGGTCTTTAATGGTCCGGTTCTGCGTGCAAACAAAAACGTGGCTTGGGCATTGCCCGCCATGAGACGGTGTTAATCAGTGTCAATCCGTGTCAGGAAGATAGAAAGGTTGTAGAGCAATGAAGGTCAGCAAGCGTGCCCAGGAAGTTCCGCCGTCGGCGACCATCGCCGTTACGGCCCGTGCCCAGGAGCTCAAAGCCCAAGGTGTTGACGTTGTCGGGTTCGGCGCGGGGGCGCCGGATTTCGACACGCCCGAATACATCAAGGATGCCGCCATCGCGTCCTTGAAGGCCGGGCAGACAAAGTACACCCCGGCTGCCGGAATACCCAAGCTCCGCGCCGTCATCGCCGAGAAGCTCAAAAGAGACAACGGCCTCGACTACAAGCCCGAACAGATCGTGGTCAATATCGGCGGCAAGCACTCCGTCTATGAGGCTATGCAGGCGGTCCTCGATCCCGGCGACGAGGTTATTCTGCAGACGCCGTACTGGGTGACATACCCGGAGACCATAAAGCTCGCCGGGGCAAAGGCCAAGTTTTTCCAGACCGATGCGAGCACCGGCTACAAGATCACCCCGGCTCAGCTTAGGAAGGCTATCACAAAGAAGACCGCCCTGCTCGTGATTAACTCGCCCAACAATCCCGGCGGCTTCACTTACACGCCGGATGAATTGGCGGGGCTGGCCAAAGTCCTCGAGGGCACGGACGTTATGGTCATGTCCGATGAAATCTACGAAAAGCTCATCTACGGCGACACCAAATTCGTCAGCTTCGCCGCTGTTGGCAAAGACGCCTACAACAGAACCCTCACACTCAACGGATTCAGCAAGACCTTCTCTATGACCGGCTGGCGGCTGGGCTATACCGCAGGCCCGCTGGACGTCATAAAGGCTATGGCCCGCCTCCAGGACCACATGACCTCAAATCCCGTGACCTTCGCTCAATACGCGGCCGTCGCCGCCTACGGCCCACAAGCCGATGAGGCTATCGAAAGAATGAGGGTCGAATTCGAGAAACGCGGCAAGTATATGGTCGAACGCCTCAACGCTATGGAAGGAGTCCAATGCACCGAATCCACCGGCGCCTTTTACAGCTTCCCTGACGTCTCCGCCCACTACGGCAGAAACATCGGCGGCGTCGAGATTACCGGCAGCATGGAATTCGCTAAGGCACTGCTGGATCAGGCCTCCGTCGCGCTGGTTCCGGGTTTGCCGTTCGGGTGCGACAAGAATGTTCGCCTCAGCTTCGCATGTTCGCTCGAACAAATCGAAAAGGGCCTCGACAGACTCGAACAATGGCTGACTAAGTAGCAACACGCAACGCCGTCAGCCGGTTATCCGCAGTATGGCAGCATCCCCTAAGGGCGGGATGGTTACATAGACCATCCCTCTGCCGCCCCTTATGCTCGGCTTTCTTGCATTTTTGTGCCAACCCTTTACTATGTTCGTGCGTCTAATCAAGTAGAAAACGCGTACATGCATACTCAGTGCCCCATTATTGGAGCGGCATTTGCGATTTGGATCGGAAAAACGCAGCCTGAAGGCCATTCGCCAGGGCCGCCGAGAGGCCTACGAGCAAATAATCTGCCAACACTATGAGTCGATATATCGCCTTATGGCATATTTAACAGGTGACACAACGCTTGCTGAAGACCTCACCCAGGAAACATTCGCCTCGGCCTGGGCAACAATAGACCGATTCAATGAGAAGGCGTCGATAAAGACATGGCTTCACAGAATCGCGTACAACAAATTCATCGATTCCAAGCGGATGTCTACTCGTCGCACCGCCTTGCTCGCCGCGTGCATTTCGGCCGACCCCGACTCTGATCAAGCTGCAAATCCGGCCGAACAGTCCATAAACGATGAACACATAGCAATCCTCTATCACGCCCTCGACGAGCTTCAGCTTCAGGATTACGCGGTCATCGTGTTGCACTACATCGGCGGCTTCAGCTTCCATGAAACGGCCGCGGTACTGGATAAGCCGGTAGGCACTATCAAGTGGCAAACATCCAAGGCATTAAACGAACTTGGAAGACTTCTAAGTGACAGGATGGAACAATGAAAAACAATCAAGAACATAAACGCGAAAATGTTACACGAGAATTGTTGGTCGCCGCGCTAAGAAACCTTCCCAAGGTCCCTATCCCAGCCTCCCTCAGAGCGAGGCTTTTCGGCACCATTCCTGAGAGTGCCTCTTCATCTTCGGCCGCCCGGCCAGGCATATCACTGCGAAAGACCTG
Organism: Sedimentisphaerales bacterium; assembly: GCA_016933985.1. GTDB lineage: Bacteria > Planctomycetota > Phycisphaerae > Sedimentisphaerales > Anaerobacaceae > JAFGCD01. Next base: position 4,794 of record JAFGTU010000413.1, read on the forward strand.
GGCCGGCGCCGCTGCGGTAGTCTTCGTCTGCGCACTGGTGTTGGTCATCAATTATGGCTCATCAATCTTCCCCAACAGACTCATAACGGAGGCCAACGTCGCCTCAGCAAACAACAACATTGTTGACCACAACAGCACATATATTGTTGACATTAATCGCGCTGGTCTGGTCAATCAGTAGCATATCATAAGCCGGATGTGTCCGCTCGGTCCGGACAGGACTATATGTTTGACGAAATGCTGTGCAGAAATTACAATTATGGTCGATAATAATGTTCGACGGAGCTTCACATGCTTGGTCGAACGGATAAGAAAAGGATTTGATAGAGTCGATAAATGGCTAAACGAAATAGAAGAAGGAGCAATCGACCGTCTCAGAGCTATGCTCCGCCACCCGTGCCTATGGATGAGCCGCAAATATCGGAAAATCAGGAACCGGGACGCATACGCGTTGCTTTATCCGGCTGGGCAATGATTATCGGCTGGATCGCCATGCTGATATTCACCTTCCACGCCTGCACCCGCATGGTCGCCGCCGGTGACACATGGGTCGCAATGGCGTGCGGACGCCACTTCGTCAACCACGGCGTCGATACCATTGAGCCCTTCAGCGCCAACTCACACAAACCAGGGCCCACTGCCGAGGAAATCGAAAAATGGCCCGGCTGGGCGAGATGGATCACAGATAAGGTCGGCATCGAGACCGTCAAAAAGTGGCACCCAACAGGCTGGGTCAATCAAAACTGGCTCACGCACGTCATCTTCTATTTGCTGGTTCCAAAGTCGTCATACGCCGACGGCGTCAGCTTCTCCTCTAACGCGCTGGTCTATTGGAAATTCGCCGTTTACATAATAACCGTCGCATGCGTCTTCTACACAGGCGTCCTGATGGGCGTCAACCCCGCTCTCTCAGCCGTCTTCTCCTGTTTCGCGCTGTTCATCGGGCGATCATTTCTCGACATTCGCCCGGCGGGATTCTCAAATATGCTCGTGGGCGTCTTTTTGCTCGTCCTCGTTCTGGCCACCTATCGCAACGTGTTATATATCTGGCTCATCGTCCCGCTTACCGTATTCTGGTGCAACGCTCATGGTGGGTATATATACGTCTATATTATGATGATCCCCTTCATCGGCCTGCATTTGCTGAACTGCTTCGATAGGAAAGTGACGGCCATCCTATATAACATCGGCGCGTGGCCGCTTGTGCTGATTGTTCTCACCAAAGCCACATTCACTCTTGCAGCGTTTCTTTTCGTCGTTCTCGTGATTACCCTCGATATTCTCCTTGTCTTTTATAAGGACAAGCTTGTCACTATTAGGCCGAAGGGTGTATATCACATAATCGGCGCATACGTCGCCACCATCATTGCGACGATCATATTTAATCCGTTTCATTTTACCAACCTGACCCACACATTTGTTATCAGTGTCAGCAAGCACGCCGAGCGCTGGCGCGACATACACGAGTGGCATCCCGCCTTCGAGTGGACCAACCCGGTTGGGACAGCGGTTCCCTTCGCGGTCATGTATGGCATCGCCTGGGCCGTGCTGGTTATCTGGATCCTAACCATGATAATAACGTCGGGGTCCGTCGGCAAATACGCAAAACGAAAGGCAAGCGATACCAGCGAATATCAATGGCCGAAACTGGATTTACCGATGCTCCTCATCGCTGCATTGACCATTTATATGGCTATACGCTCGCGAAGATTCATACCAATCGGCGCTATCGCCGCCTGTCCCATCCTCGCATTGTTAATTGACCAAATTGTCCGGGCAATTGCCGCGACCGACAATTTCCATAGGCATAAGCGCCTCGCCGTGCCTGTTATGCCCAAGGAAGTTAAAATCCTTTGCATCTTGGCGGGGGCGATAGCCACGATTTTCTTCGGTACCTGGTGGGGAACGAAGTTCAAACACGTTTATCTCGACCCCTGGCCCAATGACCCCAAACTGACGTCCGTTTTTATGCGAATGACGGCATCGGACGCCAAGCCCTTCTATGCGACAAAGTTCATGAAGCTGAATCACCTCAAAGGCAAGATGTTCAACTACTGGACCGAGGGCGGGGCAATCGCATTTGGCCAGGAGCCGGACCCCAATACCGGGAAGACGCCGCTCCAGTTGTTTATGGACGGTCGCGCCCAGGCCGCATACGACAGGAAGACCTTTGACCTCTGGACTGCAATAACTTCCGGAGGACCCACTGTTCAGGCCGCCGCACGCGAGGCCATGGCGCTCGGAAAGCCGCTCGACGCCGTGCTCACAACTGCCGATTACAAGAAGGTCGGCGAGTGGCTTACAGTTGAGTTGAGGAAGCAAGATGTCTGGGTCGTTCTGATGCCGGCCGGTCAGTTCGACCAGCCTTTCACCAGGGGACTCGAATACAGCCGGGATTGGCCCGTCGTATTCTCCAATAATAAGGAAAAAATGTTCGTCGATATAAACACGCCGCAAGGCGCCGAGCTTTTCGAAGGAATAAGCACCGGACGCACCCTCTACCCGGATGAATATCACAGAAATCTTATCCTCGGCCATCACTTGCTCAACCAGCGAAGCACCAAAGACAGGCAGACAGGATTCGATCTGATGACAAAGGCATTCAACGAGAATCCTTCACCCGCTCCAATGCTCGAGTTTATGCTTGTTGCCGCCAGGTCCCCTGACCTGACGAGCCAAGTAACCAAAGTGCTGTCCGGCTGGGTGGAAAAGTTTGCCGCAGACCAGGACGAATTCCGCCGCCGGAACGGCTACCGTCTCAGGATCGAAGCAGCCAGACTGGCCTGCATTCACCTTGAGAGAACGGCAGCAGCCGCCAAGGACAACGAGCTTGCCGAGTCCTACAATAGCCGAATGAGAGACTATTTGCGCGAGCGAAATGAACTTTCTCGAACGAAGAGGTGGTAACCTGTGACGAACCAAGGCCAAGCGGAACCTCAGACAGGTTCGAGCCGGCCGCACGCGATCTCTATTAGCGTCTTCTTCCCATGCTATAATGAAGAAGACAACGTCGGCACGACCGTGGCAAAGGCGCGTGAAGTGCTCGACCGCCTTAACGCCGACTATGAGTTAATCATCGTTGATGATGGAAGCTCCGATGATACGGCGAGGATCGCCGACACAATAGCCACCGAAGACCCCGCCGTGAAGGTTATTCACCACCCTACAAATCTCGGCTACGGCGTCGCCCTGCAGTCGGGCATCAGGGCCGCCCACAAGAATCTCGTCTTCTACACCGATGGTGACGGCCAGTTTGACTTCGCCGAAATGCCACCCTTGCTCGACCTGATGCGGCACTATGATATAGTAAGCTGCTATCGACTAGACCGCCAAGACTCTATTGTTCGCAGGTTTAACGGCTGGTGCTGGACAAAACTCGTCTGCCTCATGTTCGGCCTGAAAATACGAGATATTGACTGTGCTTTCAAACTGTATAAGAGAGAAGTATTTGACAACATGGAGCTATGCAGCACCGGCGCACTGATAGCGGCCGAGATACTCACCCGCGCCGTCCGAAAAGGTTGCACAATTACGCAGACAGGCGTCCACCATTTCCCGCGAACCGCCGGCAGACAAACCGGCGCTGATCTCCGTGTCATTTTAAGGGCCTTTAGAGAGCTCATCAAGCTCCGCAAAAAGATCAGCAGTGCAAAATAATTCCTTACCAAATACGCCCGCACCAGAAACGACTGAAACTGAATATGATTCAACAACGAACAGCACTGTTTATCTACGGCTCCTTGCGAGACCGCACTATTTTTCATTCCGTCTGCGGCTACAGCTTCTCCAGAAAAGCCTCTAAGATCGACCACACAACACTTTTCGCCGAGCCCGCCATACTCCCGGGCTATCGTCGGGTCAGTCCCGACAACGTCTATTACTACGCCGTCTCGACACCCTCGGCAAGAATCGAAGGAATGGTTATCCACGATGTCCCCGCCTCTGCTATGGCCGAGATCGACAGATACGAAGGCAAGAGATACCAGAGGCAAACCGTGTCCGTAAGTACCGCCTCAGGACCCGTGGAAGCCCAGGCTTATCTGGTCAGCCACGAGTCGATGAAGAAGCACTTCGGAGACAGGTTCCACGTCAATCTGATACATGAGCTCTGGCTGCGAAAGCGAATCAAGAAGTTTATCAAGAAACACACTCGACCCGGAGACAAGACCGCAGACGCCGAATTTGAACGAATAGCCGACAGGGAGCTTATCGCAACTACCGAACGCGACCTCGTGATAAGTCATTACCACTCCGACGCCGTCAGCGATTATTACCTCCAACACGAGCTTGACCGCCCCAGACCATCCATCAGACACCTCTATGAAGCCCCCGAAGCAAGACCCCTCATCAACTCTTATCTAACGCTCGTCATAAGGCAGGTCCTGCTCAGTCAGCTTGATGAGGCCATTCAGTCACATTACCGCTTTGAGCTTGAGCACATGCGGACCTCTGAGAGATACTTCAAACGTTCGCCGAGCATTCTCGCCGCCATGCGAATAATGAATGCAAACGCCGATGGCGTCGATATGATAGTCAAACAGGCCCTGGAGACCATGCCGTTTGAAAAATACGACCTCATCGACTACGTCAAATACGGCGTCCGCGCCGCAAAGAGCATGTTCCACTCACGAATCGCCTACGCCGAGCTGGACAGAATTCGCTCTAATTTTCAAGGAGGACTCATCCCTCTGGGAATTGAAGTTGAATTGAGCAATCTCGGTGTCGCAGCAGTTGAGCCCCAAAGAAGCATTCAGAAGAAACAAGATTCCGTCTATGACGGCTTTCTCTACTTCTATGATTTTCACCTCGACGTATTGGCATGGAAGCTCGGTGGATATATCGACGACCACACCGGCGATACAGAGCAGTCCCGCCGCAGAGGGTTTCTCGAACTTGCCCCGGGAAGACTGAATATCGCAGGCGAGCTCTCCCGCCCTGCCACCGCAGACCCATGGATGCTTAATCAGTTAATACACGCCCTCGCGAACTTCTACGACGTCAAAGGCCATAGCCTTCACCTTTCATTCCAATTGAGAAAGAGGCAGATCGGCAGGCAAAGGGTCCTGCCTCTCGGCTTCGCAAAATGCCTCCTCCTGCTCGGAGGCGGACCTGAACGCAGAGGCAACGGCAGCTTGTGGCTTTCAAGGATGGGCAACGATGAAATTACCATGTCCGGCCCGAACGAGGAGCTGGTCTTCGCAAGAACAAGCAAGCGAAAATGGCACCTCGGTGATGACGAAATCGCCGACAGAACGCCCGCCCAGGCAATAACGAACGTGCAGCAGTACAAGTTCATCCGCTTAAAAAAGAATGAAAGCTACGAACCTTTGATCATGTGCCTAAAAGGCCTCCAGATGGGATATAATCCAGGCGATTACCTCACCGCCGAGCAATTGGCGGCAAGCCGGCAATTGCGCATGGAGTACGAAGAGCTGAAAAGATGGGCGGCCGAGCCCACCCGAATCCCACAAGCAACAATCGGCGCCTTTCTGCGCGTCGTGCATCACGGCTTGATGAATGAAGCACATCATTGCCCTTTCCACAAACTCCACTACATAAACTGGGCGATGAACGCTATCGCAACAAACCTGGCCGCCATAAATACAGCCCTCACCGCCCCCGCCAATTCCTGATATCTGCCTGGCCATCACTCAGCCGGCGCCGAGCTTCTCACCGCTGCGACCTCTTTTCGCGATAAATCCTCTTCATCCTTAGCCTCTTTATCGCATACCCCGCCACTTCGCTGTGGTCAAAACCCATGTTCTCCGGCAGCTTCTCTATGTCGAACCACCTCGCCTCTGCCGCATCGTCCCCTGCCTTGACCCGGCCCGGCCCCCTCCCGGCGATACCAATAAACACAATGGTTATCTGCCTGCCCCTCGGATCCCGCCCGCATTTTCCAAACGTCCGCATTTGCTCAAGCTGGATGCCGGCCAGCCCCGTCTCCTCCTTCAACTCTCGCGCCGCGGCGTCCTCAAGCTCCTCCTCAGGATCGACAAAGCCGCCCGGAATCGCCCAATATCCCTTGTACGGGTCGTGTTTCCGCCGGACCAGCAGCAACCAAACCCGCCCACGCCAAAACCGGAATACCGCCGCATCCGTCGTAACCATCGGCCGGGGCCAATCATAAACATATCTGCCTCGTTTAGCCATAATTGTCTATCTTTCCGATTTGCACACATTATACCGCCTTCTATCCCCTCCGTCACGCGCTTTCTCGAAAGATGGCAGCCCACTTCGTGCCTTCTCATGCCTCCTATTGCAATATCAAGAGTACCTTGGCAGGCAACCAATTACCAGTTGCCAACAACCCCCCCCACGCCTTACAATACCTGCTGATGAAACCTGTCTCCGCAAGTTTGAACGTAACGATAAGATGCCATAAACAGAATATTGACCTGCCGACCCTCGGCTGGACGACATACGATACACTAAGTGCGGCATCCGGCGCATATGTCCGAAGCATTCAAAAACATTCTGATTATAAAGCCAAGCGCTCTTGGTGACATAGTGCAGGCCTTGCCGGCACTCAGTGCGCTGCGAAAGAGCTTCCCCAACGCTGAGATTAGCTGGCTCATTCGACCGCAGTTCGCCCCGTTGCTCGAAAATCATCCCCATCTGACGCACATAATCCATTTCGACCGCAAATTCCTCGGCAAAGCATGGTTCCATCCCGGCGCCTTCGCCGCCCTGCTGAGCCTGTTTCGCCGCCTGCGACACTCAGAATTCGACGCCGTATTCGATTTCCAGGGTCTCTTCAGGACCGCGTTTCTTGCTCTTGTCTCCGGCTGCAAGAAGCGATTCGGCTTGGCCGACGCCCAGGAACTCTCTCGAATTTTCTACACACACAAGGTAAAGAAGCCTATCGACAGCCAGCACGTCGTGGACTACTACATCGATCTGGTCCGGGCCGCAGGCGCCGTCTGCAAGGACGTGGAATTCACATTGCCGCGTGATGCACCAGCCGAGAAATCCGTGGAGCGTTTACTGGCGGCAAACGGAATCAATTCGCGGCGATACGCTGTCCTCGTACCCGGCTCGGCCCATTCCAACAAGTGCTGGCCGGTGGAGCGCTTCGCGGAACTGTCCGCCAAATTGTCAGCAGAGCACGATCTATCGGTAATAGCATCAGGAAGTCTATCCGAGGCGCCCTTGGCGCAGAGCCTTGTGGAGTCCGCCGATGTCACCGTAACGAATCTTGCCGGACGAACCTCACTCACCGAGCTAATCGCTCTGCTCAGAAACGCCGCCCTTGTCGTCAGCAACGACACCGGCCCGGGCCATATCGCCGCCGCACTCGGCAGGCCACTCGTCATGATATTCGGCAGATCAAACCCGGCACGCGTCGGACCCTACCGCAGAGACAACACCGTCGTCGCTATCGATCCCAAAGGAAGGGGCCACCTGCCCGACAGCACAAACCCAATATACGACATCCGCCTGATAACACTCGACGACGTCTATCAAAAGGTCCAAATGCAGATCAACACGTAGCCTCTTCCTTTGAACGCCCTACAACACCGTGGTTTGTCCGGGCATCGCGATTGGGTAGTTGCCGTCCGCATTTGGCTTGACGGGCGGCTCGGAATCCATCGTGTAATCATCCAGCCCCGGCGCCAGCTCCAGGTTCGAGGCCATCGCCTCGTCCCACGTAATCATCTTGCCGGATTCTGCCGCCATCCGCCCTAAGATACCCGTCATCGCCGCGTATGCGCAGCGCTCGGTCTCGCTGTACGGCTTATTCTTGCGAATCGCATCGAAAAACAGGTCGTGCTCGTAATCGTAGGCATTGCACCGCTCCCCCTCATACCGCCAGATAACGTCCTCAGCCTCCTGCTTATGCCCCTTGAAAATCCGCGGCTCAGATATGCCTTCGCCCAGAACCGCCGAACCAGTCGCCCCGTGAATTATGTCGCCGAAGAAACCCCATACATTATCCATGTGCCGCCCCTGCGCAAACAACCGCGTCCCATCCGGGAAATGGTACTCCACGGCGTAGTGGTCGAACAATTGGTCCTTCTGAGTTCGGGTCTGCCGCCCGCCCTGCCCCTGCGCCGATACGGGCCAGGCATCCTTGCACCAGCAGCAAACATCAAGGTTGTGAATCAGCCAGTCCAAAATGAAGCTGCCGTTCACCCACGTGAAGCTCGAATAGTTCCGAATCTGATGCAGAAGCTCGCTCATCCCCGCAGGCTTCGGCGAATA
>JAFGTU010000414.1 GCA_016933985.1 Sedimentisphaerales bacterium
CACGTCGAATGCTGACCGCGCCTCCCGGGGCCAGGACCCGCATCATTTCTTCCATAGCGACGTCGCCGGCGTCGCCGACGACGATCAGGTTGATTAGATTATCCGTGTAGGGAAGGACCGAGCCCGAAAACTGCTCGACTGAAACCGGTCCGTATTCGCGGTTGGCCGATTGTGATTTGATGTATTCTCTGGCCTGTGCTACTTTAGCCGGGTCCGGTTCGAGTCCGTGGATGGTGAAGCAGTCTGCTGCGCCCAGCGCGGCGGTCAACTTACCATCACCGCAACCCAGGTGGACCACGATGCCGCCTTGAACGCCGGCGGCGTCGAAAATCCCTTTGGCCTGCGCTATCAGATCGTTCTGTTTTGCCTGGGCGGGGTCGCTGAACAAGACAACAGGCAGCACAAGCACCCACAGTGTGATTGTAAGAGGGCGTTTCATCTTGTAAGAATCCTTCGTGTTCAAATAATCATTTGTGCGGTCTGATAATACCGGCTCTTCATTGGAGGCCGGCGCTGCTTCTACCAATTTGTACCGGGCGGCCTGCGGCAGGTCAACGGCATTTTGACAATCTGCTGCGAAAACGCCCGCTCCCGCGTTTGGCGTCCCGGACCTCGGGTCTCTTACGGATATCCGGACCTCTGGCTGTTGGAGATCTTATGGGATGTTCCGAGCTACTCTGGAATTGCTGTTTGACGCGGTGATTGCCAAGACTTATAATGGTCGCTTGTTTTAGAGGAATGTAAGGATGTGTTGCAGAACAGTTTTTGTGTTGGCGGCATTATCGATTGTGCTTTGTCCGGGCTGTGGGGGCGGCTTTGGCGGCGGTGGAGAAGCAAAGCCCAGGGCAAGGCTGATTGGGATTCATTTTGGGCGGCTCGACCGCGCTGCTCTGGAATTGGTCTTCGACGTCAAGATCGCCAATCGCTATTCGACGGAGATGCCGTTGACGAACATGACCTACAGCCTTTCCAGTAAGAGCACCGAGCTGGTCACAGGCAGCGCCAAGCCTAATACTACGATTGCTGTGGGGGCAAAGCAGAAGGTGGCTCTGCCTGTGAGGGTCCATTACGGGCGAATACTGCGGACGTTGAAAGACGTCGAGCCGGGCTCGAGAATTCCATACAGTGCCAAGCTGGTGCTATCGGTGGATGCGGGTGGAGCCGGGGAGCTTGAAGTGCCGCTGAGAAAGAAGGGCAAAGTCACGCTGCCGTTTGTTTCGCGCGTGACGTATAAGAGAATTCTGGAGCTGGTCGAATACAAGTGACTTTATTGCGAGGAGATGCTTATGTGGATTATGTTTGAAACGAAAAGAGAATCGAGCAGGGCGTTTCCGGGTTATCTGCTTGTTGTCGGGGTATTGTTGTGCGGGGCGTCTTATGGCGAGGTTGGATGGTTGCGGAAGACTATAGACGGGCCGAATAGCGGGAACGAGCAAACGGCGTGCGTGGTTGCGGACTTCGACAAGGACGGGATTGTCGATTTTGCCGTGACCGAGCGGACGAAGACGCCATCGGTTGTGTGGTACAAGTATAACGGCAGCGACTGGGATAAGAGGGTAATCGACGACAGCCAATTGAAGCCGGAGGCGGGCGGCGATTGCTGCGACATAGACGGCGACGGCGATCTCGATATTATCTTCGGGCAGGATGCCAGCGGCAACAAGATATGGTGGTGGGAGAATCCCTATCCTGACTTTTCAAAGCCCTGGGTGCGCCGGGATATAAAGAAGGACGGGGCGAGCAAGCATCACGATCAGATAGTCGGCGACTTCGACGGCGACGGCAAGCCGGAGCTGGTCTCGTGGAACCAGAACGCCAAATCGCTGCTTCTCTACGAGATTCCTGCGAATCCGAAATCGGTCGAGGCATGGACGCCGACGGTGATTTACCAATGGTCCAGCGGGCGCGAGCGAGAGGGCTTTCCGTCGGTCAGCGTGGATATCGATCTTGACGGCAAGATCGATATTGTGGGCGGCGGGCGGTGGTTCAAGCATCTCGGCGGGACGAAGTTCGAAGAGAATATTATCGACGGCGAGATGACTTTTACTCAATGTGCGGCGGGGCAGCTAATTACGGGCGGTCGGCCGGAAGTTGTCTTCAGTCCGGGCGATATGGACGGCGATGCGAAGATGTACGAATGGAAGGACGGTAAGTGGACGGCACGGAAGCTGCAATATATGATTCACGGCCATACCTGCGAGATACGCGATATCGACGGCGACGGCAAGCTCGATATTATGATAGGAGAGATGGGCAATCCCGGGGCGGGTGATAACGCCAAGACGTATATATGGTACGGGGATGGCAAGGGCCAGCTCAGAGAAACGGTGGCGTCGCAAGGCCAGGGAATTCATGAGGGCAAACTCGGCGATTTCGACGGCGACGGCGATCTCGATATATTGATGAAGCCGTATAACCACAATGCACCGCGCATTGATGCTTTGCTGAATACGGGTCCGGCCAAAGGTGGGGCAGGCTGACGGCGGGACTTGCGGTGACAGAGTTTCGGCGTGTAGCGTACGATTATGAATCGACAAACTGAATTGGCGGTATTGAGAAAAGGCGGCGCGGGTATTCTGATTTTAGTTGTGCTGCTGTCTGGAGTATTTGAGTCGGCGGCTGCGCGGGATTTGCATGTTTGGGAGAAGGTGGAGATTAGTCTGCGGGCTGAAGAGCCTTATGAGAATCCGTATAGAGATGTTGATGTGTGGGTCGATCTTGAGGGGCCGGGGTTAGAGAAACGGTGTTATGGATTCTGGGATGGGGGGTATACTTTTAGGGTTCGCGTTACGGCGACTGGGCCGGGGACGTGGCGGTGGCGGAGCGGATCGAATAAGAAAGATCCAGGGCTTGCCGGCAAGGAGGGACGATTCGAGGCGATTGGGTGGTCCGAGGCGGAAAGAAAAGAGAATGCGACTCGGCGGGGGATGATTAAGGCCTCGGCGAACGGTCATGCATTCGAGTGGGCGGACGGGACGCCTTGTTTTCTTATGGGCGACACGTGGTGGCCTGTGCCGACTTTTCGGTATCGCTGGTACGAGGATGATAAGGAGCGACCGATCGGGCCGGGCGCGGGATTGAAGGATTATTTGAGGTTTCGCAGGGAGCAGGGGTTCAACTGCATTGCAATGATTGCGGCGCTGCCGAATTGGGCGAACGACGACAAGCCAGCAGAGCTGAAGACGGGTGACGGGACGGTTCTGCGGTCGGCGTGGAAGCAGGCAGGGACCAACAGCGCCAAGGACATGCACGACGAAGACGGCAATCGAGCGTTTCTGTTTCCGGGTAAGGTGCCGGGATTCGAGAAATATTACCCGGACGTGGAGAGGATCAATCCTGCGTACTTTCGCAATATGGATAAGAAAATCGACTACTTGAATTTGCAGGGGTTTGTGCCGTTTATAGAGGTGTCGCGGCGCGACATCGGGCAGGCGTGGAAGAAGTACTATGACTGGCCCGGCTCTTATACGCGGTACATCCAGTATATATGGAGCCGGTACCAGGCGAACATCTGTCTGTTCAGCCCGATTCATCTGGATTGGACGGGCGCGACGATACCTGCGTCGGAATGGAACGAGGTGGCGAATAAGGTGATCGAAAAGTACGGCCATCCGCCGTTCGGGACTATGGCGGGGACGAACTCCAATCCATCGACGCTCCGGAACTTTGGGCATACGGACAAGGCGCGGTGGCTTACGTTTCACCAGATAGGCAACAGGCGGACGCACGATTTGTACCCTTATCTGACGGAGATATTCAACGCTTCGCCGCCGGTTCCGGGGATAAACGGCGAGCCTTACTATGCAGGGATGCTCGATGCCGAAGGAGGGACAGAGAAATCGGCGCTGTATTGCCGCTCGGCGATGTATGGCAGCGTGCTCTCCGGTGGGCTGGGCGGGCATATTTACGGTGCCGGTGGATGGCAGGGGGGCTTATGGAGCGGAGAAATCGAGGATGCCTCGCCAACTCCGATTTGGGAGGTGATAAAATGGGCCTCGGCGGGGCAGATGCGGTATCTGCGGGACTTTATTCTCTCCGAAGGCAAGAGATACCAAGAGCTTGTTCCGAGCGTGGAGCTTGTCGAGCCGGGCAGGACGGGCGAGGAGAAATCCTGTATCGGCTGGGCGTATTGTGCGCGAACGGCGGAGAAGGATTTGTTTCTTTTGTACTTTGAGAAGGATTGCCCTGCAGCGAAGCTGAGCGGCGCCGCGGCGAACGGGAAGTATGAAGCGAAATGGTTCGACCCGAGGAGGGGGCGGTGGATTGATGCGGGCGTATTGACTGCGGGCAGTGATGGAAGGATTACGCTACCGAGATTTCCGAGAGATACGGGTAAGGCGGATGTTGATTGGGGTTTGAAGCTCGTTCTGCAGGCGGGGAACCTGCGGTAAGACCGCAGACCAAATGGGCGAAAAAAAGGCCGACCAACCATGCGAGGCTGGTCGGCTTCGGTGGGAGGGTGGTCGGACGGGTGTATCAAGACTTCTGAGAGTGTCTTACTCCCACCATAATGTGTTGTTCAGCCAGTCATCTGCAAAGAGATCGAGGTCAGGCGGAGCGACGGTCCCGTTTCTGTCGAGGTCGAAGGGCTGCTCCTGGGTCGTCAAACCCCAATAGGGGGCTGCGCACGCGACGTCGAAGAAATCGACTATTCCATCGTTATTGATGTCACCGAGGAGCACCCAATCGTATGGCGGCATACTCGCTTGGGCGGTGCCTCCATAAGCTCCCATATTGATTCGCAGGTTTTGGCCGTAGTCGTTGTCGGGGTCGTCGGGCACGGTAAGGGGCTCGTCGAGTAGCGGCGAGCCGGGATTGCCGGCGTCGATGCATCGGCTTGTCACTCGGTCGAAGACCCACTGCCGGCGCGCCACATCCCATCGCCAGCCGAAGCTCTTGAGGTGATAATCGCCGTCAACCCAGGAGTCGTCTTCTTCCCAGTACCATGGGCTTACAAAGCAAGGGTCTGCGGCTATATTGCCAATACCGCCCAAATCGCCCGTCCAGCCCTGGATGCAGCAGTAATTGACGGTTGCCGGATAGCCGGCTATCTGGGCGAACTCGTCGTGCGTTTCTTCGTTGGTGTTGCCCCATAGGATGCAGTTAGTCAGCTCGGGGAAGCTCTCGTAGTCGTTATAGATGCCTCCAGACCAGCCATCTTCCGTGTGGTTTGCGTGGAATGTGCAATTGAGAAGGATAGGGCTGCTCCGGTCGTTCTGGAGTCCTGCACAAGTTCCCCAGCCCGGCGCGGTGTTTCCTGCAAATATGCAGTTAGTAAGGATGGGATTGCTTCGATAGTTATACATTCCGGCTCCACCGTAGCTGTCGGCGTTATATTCGTACACAATGTTGGCGGTGAATGCGCAGCGGATGAATGTCGGGCTGCTTTCCTCATTGTCCGCTCCGGCGCCGTCGGTAGATGCATTGGCTGTGAACGTGCAGTCCGTGACGATGGGCGTGGACCCGGCGTCAATGCACATCCCGGCACCATAATTCAGGGCCCAGTTGTCTGTGAAAACGCAATTTGTGACAGTTGGATTGCCCTGGTAGATGTACATGCCGGCTCCGTAGAAAATCGGCGATGTGGCATCGGTATAGCCGCCGCTAACGGTAAAGCCGTCTAAGACAGCCGTTGAGCCGGTGTGCATAGCTGTAACAACGTGATAACTATTGTCGCTTCTGGCCTCGTTATCTTCCCAGTTTTCCAGTTCAGAGACCTCGGTATCGTTGCCGATTAGGTCGCCTGAGAGGACTGTTAGGTATTCGCCTATGCTGCGGGCATCAGGCTCGGCTTCACCGTATCCGGCGTATCCACCTTGGATTATGACGGCGTTCTTGAGGGCGAAGGTGGCGGTTCGGTCTCCTGGGGTGATTCCTTCGCCGCAATCGGGCGTGTATGTTCCCTGTGCGACGCGTATTTCGGCGCCTTCTGCGGCGAGTGCAAGAGCATCCTGCAAGCAATGGAAGGCGTCTGCCCAGCAGCAGCCGTTGTTGGCCCCGGGTGCATCGGAATCGACGTATATAACAGTAGGCGAGACGAGCTGGGCCACCTCTGCGGCGCTGAGTGCGTAGTTGTAGATGCGGACATCGTCTATCATTCCGTCCCAGTAGCGGCCGGTCCGCTCCTGGTTCTCGCCTATCAGGACGTCGTAGTCATCGGTTGTCACCCC
>JAFGTU010000415.1 GCA_016933985.1 Sedimentisphaerales bacterium
GGCGGCGGAGCATTGATGAACCAGTCGATCCACATGGTCGATATGCTCTGCGACGTGATGCCGCCCATCGAATCGCTCCGGGCCTATACCGCCGCCGTCGGCCACGACATAGAAACCGAGGACACCGCCGTCGCCGCCCTGAGGTACACCAACGGGGCGTTGGGCATTATCTACGGCACCACGGCATCATGGCCGGGGCAGTTCAGGCGGTTTGAGATCACCGGCACAAAGGGGACCGTTATACAGGTGGAGAACAGCTTCACTGTCTGGCAGTTCACCGATGAAAAGCCGCAGGACGAAAAAATCCGCGCCAAGTTCGGCGGAATTACCGGCGGAGGAGGAGTCTCAGACCCCGCCGCCATAACCCACGACAATCATACACGCAACTTCAAGGCCTTCCTCGATGCCCTTGAAACCGGCGAAGATTTCTGGATCGACGGAGCCGAGGCAAGAAAAGCAGTAGAAGTAATACTGGCAATATACCGATCCGCAAAAGAGCAAAGGCCCGTCAAGCTCGGTTAGGAGTTTAGCCCCTTGCCAGCGTCGTGAGACATTGCAGGATTTCCGGCAACGGATTGAAGCGGCAGAGCGGCCTCCTCATCCGGCGCATGCCGCTTCTTCACTTCGAGAACAGAAGGCTTCTGGCGAGTGAACTTCACGCCTCGCCCGGTGACTATCTCTTTTCCCTCGCGCAGGAAATCCACATACTGAATAAGCCCCCACGCGCTGTTGGACCACCTCATCTGGTAGCCGCGCTGGTGGGCCTGGCGCTCCATAATCAGCCGTTTTTCCCTGTTGAAGACGAGGTAGTCCAAGCCGCGGGCAATCTGTTCGACGGAAGCCTCGCCGGGATCGACGAGAATCCCCCTGGCATACCTGCCTATCATCAGCCCTTCCGGGCAGCGCTTGTTCGAATGAATCAGCTCAAGAGCATACAAGAATTTCGTCGCGATGGCCGCCCTGCCCGCTCCGACGGTATCGGCCAGAATGCCGCTCGATATCTGCTGCATGTTCAGATACGGCAGAACCATGACATTCGTCCCACCGTAAAAATTCAACAGGGTCGTCTCATCCAGGAAGCAGTCGTAGAATACCACATCGTTCTTACTGATATCGACAACTGAAAGGTCCCGCGTCCTGCACCACCTGACTTTAGCGCTCTCAAGGGCATCGGCGAGCGTTTTCTGGTATTCCGCATAAGCCCGCCCGCCGTCGGCCTTAATAAACTCAGGGTGGACCTGGCCGGCAATAAGATACACAATCTTCTTACGCTGCTCCTCGGTGCATGATTCGGCCAGGAATCGCCCGTGAGCACGAATTGCATATTGAATTCCCTTGTCCGGCGAGAGCAAACCCAGAGTCGTAATCAAAAAATGCTCGCCAATCCCGAGACTTTGCTTAATCGCAAGCCTGTCGTACTGAGATGGGTGGTGCATCCTGATCCCATGGTCCAGATGTTTGAGCTTAGCGTGTGCGATGCCGTATTTATCCGACTCGAGTATATGAATCGCGCTTTCAGTAGTCACGACCAGGCCGTCGCTGTGCTCGGCAAGGTCGAGCAGGACCTGCTTCTGGTGAGCGTCCGGCGAATCCAAAACCGTATGAAGATACACGAGCGTCAGCAGCCCATGTTTGTGAAAGACCTTGGCCATTTCGACGAAATTCGTACCCCGTCCGTCGTTCCCATCCTTGTCGGGATCAAGCCCATACTCATGCTGAAGCAGCACGACGGTGGGGTTAGGGCTCTGATCGGCACGAGTGACAATATGCTTGGCATTCTCGGCCCAAGACTTTGGATTGTATTGGTCGATAACCAAATCAACCGGGATGCCGTAAGGACCGCTTTGGTTGTCAATCGCGGCAACACGAATATGACCAACCTCAGCGGTAAGCTGCTCCAATGCGGTTCCCAGATCCCGAGAAAAAGTCCCTAGCCCACACCGACGAGGAGGATATGTGCTGACTATGCGTATATTGTAAGGCATATAGCACCCTCGATAAATTGAAAATACCTTGTCACAAGCTGCACGATGTCATTTACGAAACAAGAAGCACGTCCTTAACCGCCGGCGTCTGCAAGGCCGCCAGAGCGCCCTTGACGTAGCCGACCGATTCGGCCAAGCCCGCCAGCGGATCGTCGGCGTTTTCCTCGTACTCGAAGGAGACGACACCCGCGTAGTTAATCTCGATAAGCACGCGCAGGAATCCCGGGATATCTATCACACCGCGGCCGACTTCGCAGCCGTGGTCCTTAGCCGTTGGGCCAGTTACGTCCTTGATATGCACATCAAGGAGACGCCCGCCAACCTTCTCGGTCGAGGCGACCGGATCGATGCCCAGCCGCTGCGTGTGCCCGATATCATGGCATAGACCGATCCGCTCATCGTACTGCTTGACTTTCTCAAGAACCTGGTCCGGGGTGGGCCAGACCTTGTCACCGGGGCCGTGATTATGGATTGCGACTTTGATGTCGTACTCTTTGACCTTTTTGTCAACCAGGTCCAGAAGCTCTGGCGAAGGCGCCGCGATGATGACCTTCATCCCCGCGGCCTTGGCATATTCGAACGCCCTGTCCACGTCCGCCTTGTTGTTCATGGAGATGACGCCGCCTCCATAGAGAATCAGCCCGGCATCCTTGACCTTTTTGACGACCTGGCGTATCTGCTCGTCGCTGCTTTCCAGCGGGAGATGAAAGCTCTTGAAGCAGATGTATTTCAATCCCACCCTCTTTGTCATCGCCAATGTCTCATCGAGCTTGAATTTTCGCAGCGTGTAAGAAGCCAAACCCAATTCGAAGCGCGGTTTGACCGCTCTGACTGTGGTCTTCAAATCGTATATGGGCGAGCTGTCCGCTTTCGCGGCTAACGAAGCGGTAACACCCGCACCGGCCAGCTTAATAAAATGCCTTCTACTCTGCCGTTCTGGTCTCATTTGCGTTTTCTCCTGAAAAATACCGGCATAGAGTTCATTATCAACGCCCTAAGAATAATCTAAACACCGCTCAGATGCAAGGAAATTCGCATTGCTGATTTGGGCCGGATTTGTTATGATCGGGCGGCTAAAAGCCAAAAACAAACGTTCCGCATCTGGAAAAGAAGGTCAAGACGCTGAATACGCAAAGAACCAGGATGTTGCGTTCCTCCACCCGCCGACAGTTTCTCAGAAACTCGCTCGCAGCCGGTGCAGCCACCGCCGTGCTCGGTCCGACAATAGTGCCGAGCACCGTATTCGGCGCCGACGCCCCCAGCAACCGCATCACCATCGGCATGATCGGCATGGGTCGCCAGGCTTATCAGTCCAACCTGAAGACTTTCCTCGGTTTTTCAGATGTGCAGGTGGTGGCCGTCAACGATGTGGACGCGTGGCGGCTGGACAACGCCAAAAAAGCCGTTGAGAAGGAATACGCAAACCAGAAGGCGCCGGGAACGTTCAAGGGCTGCTCGGCCCACAAAGATTTCCGCGAGATTCTCGACCGCTCCGATATCGACGCGGTGATGATCTCCACGCCGGACCATTGGCACGTGCCGATGGCCACGGCCGCAGCAAGGGCAGGCAAAGACATCTGCTGCGAAAAGCCCCTGACCTTGAGCATAGCTGAGGGCAGGGTTCTCAGCGATACGGTCACGCGGTACGCCAGAGTATTCCGCACCGACAGCGAGTTCCGGTCGCACCAGTGCTTCCAGAAGACCTGCGAATTAGTGCTCAACGGCAGGATCGGCAAGATTCACACAATTCGCACGGGTGTGCCCGCTGGCGATATTGCAGGCAAGCCGCAAGCCCCTATGCCGGTGCCGGAAGAGCTGGATTACGACCTCTGGCTCGGCCCGGCCCCGGCGGCCCCATATACGCTCCAGCGAGTCCACCCCCGCCGCAGCTACGACCGGCCGGGCTGGATGAGAGTCCTCGACTACTGCGAAGGAATGGTCACAAACTGGGGCGCCCATCTAAACGATATCGCCCAGTGGGGCAACGAAACCGAGCGAACCGGGCCGATTGAAATCGAGGGGACAGGCAAATTTCCCACTGACGGCCTGTGGAATGTCCTGCTCAGCCTGGACATCCGCTACAAGTTCGCCAACGGCGTGCGAATGTTCTACAGTATCAGCAGACCATACGTCCGTTTTGAAGGCGACGAGGGCTGGATCGAGGCCGACTACAATACGCGAAGCATAAAGGCCGAGCCTGAATCGATCCTTAAATCGCCCATCGGCCCAAACGGTATCCACCTTCCGTTGAAGGGCGAAAAGAGGGACTTCATCGACGCCGTAAAGACCCGCGGACAAACCCTGGCCGACGCAGAAACAGGCCACCGAACGACATCGCTCTGCCAATTGGGGCATATTGCCATCCGGACCGGCCGTAAGCTGCGATGGGACCCGGACGCCGAAACATTCACCAACAACGAAACCGCCAACCGGCTCCTTAGCCGACCAATGCGAAGCCCGTGGCGGTTATAGATTGATTATTGATGATTGACTATTGATTATTGTAAGGGCTGGCCTGATATGAAAAAGACGCATACAGTATCGCGCAGAGAATTCATGGGAAGTGCCGCTTCCTTAGCAGGTGCGGCGATAGTAGGGCCTGTGATTGTTCCGAGTTCGGTATTCGGGGCGAACGCTCCAAGCGAACGGATCACCGTCGGCGCTATTGGCGTCGGACGAATGGGCAACGGCGATTTGGGAGAGGCTTTGGGATTGAAGCAGGTGCAGGTAGTGGCCGTTTGCGACGTTGATTCCAACCGTCTCAAGGCCGCCAAAGAGCGAGTGGAGAAGCACTACGCCGGCAAAGGCTGCTCCGCATACGGCGACTTTCGCGAGTTGATTGCGCGGGATGATATCGACGCCGTCCAGATCGCCACGCCCGACCACTGGCACGCCATCCCGGCCATCGGAGCCGCCAAGGCGGGGAAAGACATCTTCATGCAAAAGCCGATGAGCCTGACGATCCGCGAGGGCCGCATCCTGAGCGAGACAGTTCGCCGCTACGGACGCATCTTCCAGATCGGCAGCCAGCAGCGGTCCGACTCGCGATTCAGGCAAGCCTGCGAGCTCGTCCGTAACTGGAGGATCGGCGAGTTAAAGACGGTCAAGGTCGGCTTCGGCACGGACCCCGGCACGATCCCCACGCCGCCGATGCCCGTGCCCGAAGCGCTCAATTACGATCTCTGGCTCGGCCCGGCGCCCTGGGCGCCCTACACCGAAAATCGCGTGCACCCGCAAAAGGGCTACGACCGGCCAGGCTGGCTGCGGATCGCGGACTACGGAGCCGGAATGATTACAGGGTGGGGCAGCCACCATAACGACATCGCCCAGTGGGGAATGGGGGCAGAATACACGGGCCCCGTCGAAATCGAGGGCGAGGCCCAATTCCCCAAAGACGGACTCTGGGACGTCCACGGCAAATTCAGCATAACGTATAAGTACGCCAACGGCGTTGTAATCAACTGCGCCGACAGCGGCAGAAACAAGGATGGCATCCTTTTCGAGGGCACAGAAGGCTGGGTCTATGTCACTCGGGGAGCAATCGACGCCAATCCGAAATCTCTGCTGACCTCGACGATAAAGCCGAACGAAATCCACCTCTACGAGAGCGCCGGCCACAAGGAAAACTTCTACGAGTGCATCAAGTCGCGCAAAGAGACCTGCGCCCCAGCAGAGGTCGCCCACCGCTCCTGCAGCGTATGCCTGCTCGGCGATATCGCAATGCACCTCGGAAGAAAACTCAAGTGGGACCCGAAGAACGAGCTATTCGTAAACGACGCAGAAGCCGACAGACTACTCTCAAAACCAATGCGAAGCCCGTGGCGGTTTTGAATTGATTATTTGCTATTGATTATTGATTATTTGGAGCGGTTGAGACATGAGCTTGGGAACGAAGTTCCTTATTCACTCGGCGACAACTATCGCAGTTCTTTCATTAATAGGGCCACCTGCCGGAGGCGTTGAGGGGCAGAAAGTGGCCGCCAAAATTGAAAAGGACAAGGTGGTCGTGACGATCGACGGCAAGCTCTTTACGTGCTACAAGTTCAGCAAGACTCAGAAGTATCCCTATTTCTGGCCTGTCAACGGGCCGGCTTCCGGCAAATCAGTTACTACCGAGACATCAGAGCCGTATCCCCACCATCACTCGCTCTTCTTCGCCTGCGACAGAGTCAACGGCGGCAACTACTGGCAGGAGGGCAACGAACGAGGGCAAATTTTCTCGCAAGGCCCGAAGATTGTCGAGCCGGGCGGACAACGAGTAGTCTTCACCGACGAATGCCTCTGGAAGCAGCCGGGCGC
Organism: Sedimentisphaerales bacterium; assembly: GCA_016933985.1. Classification (GTDB taxonomy): domain Bacteria; phylum Planctomycetota; class Phycisphaerae; order Sedimentisphaerales; family Anaerobacaceae; genus JAFGCD01. Next base: position 6,285 of record JAFGTU010000415.1, read on the forward strand.
CGAGGCGGTTATTAAAGACAGCCGGCGCATCACCATCACCGCCCCGACAAATGACCTGAGAATCATCGACTTCGACATTGCTATCGAGCCGCTTACCGACGTCACCATCCTCAAGACCAACCACGCCCTGTTCTCGGCGAGAGTCGTGCCGGAACTGAGCGTCAAGTCGGGCGGAACTCTAATCAACGCCGAGGGCAAACAAGGCGAGAAGGGCACCTGGGGCCTCAACTCCGCCTGGTGCGACTACTACGGAACGTGCGACGGCGTCACCGAGGGAATCGCAATCTTCGACAATCCCAACAATCGCTGGTTCCCCTGTAAATGGTTCACCCGCGACTACGGCTTCTTCTCGCCGACGCCAATGAACTGGCTCGAAAACGACCTACTCCATTTACACAAGGGAAAGAAGCTAAAGCTCCAGTACCGCGTCGTGGTTCACGCCGGTGATGCCCAAAAGGCCCGGATTGAAGAGTTGTTCGAGTTGTACAAGCTCGCCGGCGACCTGTCGAGCAAGGCGAAAGTTACACACTAAACGAAACAACGAACGTTCATTTGTCACGGTTTAGGCGAATGACCTTCTCGGCGGACCTCCATACCACCAGAGACTGATGGCTCTTAGTCCATCATCACAACATCTCTTCCTGCTCTTCATGTCCTTCATGGTGGGAAAAAATGGATTTACCATGAAGGGCATGAAGGTATTGAAGATGTACCCGGATCATCCACAGCATAAAATCATAAAAAATCTGCAATGTCCTTCAATTCCTGCGCCGTATAAACCTTCTGTTGTGTGTCATTCCTGCCTTAACCTGTCATTCGTGCGAAAGCAGGAATCCACGTACCCCGCGAGGCAAAACTGGATTCCCGCCGGAGTTTACCCCGCACTCCGATGCGGGGCGGGAATGACAAGTTGGGTGCAAATGCCATTTTTAGCGGTCTTGCTTATGCCTCTTGCCTTATGCCTTTCTTGAATTTTCAATTTTTATAGCGAACAGGGGCTACGCCCCTGCACCCCACAAAGGGTAAAAGGACAAAGTACAAAGTGTTAATTAAAGTCCAGGACCAAACGAAAACCGATGATGTCGTAGCGGTTGCCCGGCCAGCCGCCGCCGTGGGCGTCGCCGCGGCCCGCGACGCGGCAGTAGAAGGCATCGAGGCCCCAACAGCCCCCGCGCAGAACACGAACCGAGCCGGTTATCGGACCTGTCGGATTACTCGTTGGGCTGGAATCGTAGTAATCTGAGTCGTACCAGTCGTTGCACCACTCCCAGACATTGCCGGCCATATCGTAGATACCATACCCATTGGCTGCAAAACTGCCGCCGGGAGACGTATAAGGATATACGTCATCCCAACTCGGATGATAACCCTGGGCGGGGTTCACATCATACGGATAATACGGATGCCCCCCTTCCCAGTAACTGTAGTAATTCGCCTGGCTGTGTGAAATCGTATCGCCCCAGGGGAAACGCCTGCCGGAAAGCCCGCCTCTGGCCGCATATTCCCACTCCGCCTCTGTAGCAAGGCGGTAGCCATGCTTGGCAAAGTCGCAATTCCACGTTGAGAGATTGTAGCACTGCTCCTTGCCCTCCTGTTGGCTTCGCCAGTTGCAGTAAGCCGCTGCGCCGTACCAGCTCACTTCCACCATCGGGTCGTTCGACATATCCCGCCCATTCTTGGTGCGGACAGAGAATACACCGGCGCTATAGGCTATCTGGCTGTAGGAGTCCGCTGTTGAGGTATCGCAATACGGATAGGTCGTTCCCGAACCGGCCTTATAGACCACCCCGCTTGTAACTGTTATCAAACCCTGGGACAAGGCGGAGTTCAGGTAATCGCAGTACTGCCCGTTCGTTACCTCGCACCTGCCCATATAGAACGAATCAACCGTTACCGTGTGGACAGGCAACACATCCGAATATCCATCGCCGAGGTTATCGCCCATCTGGAACGCCCCGCCGGGAATGAACGTCATATCTTGCGGGGCGGTAACGTAACGCCAGATAATCTCAAGGGGGTTAATCAGGATGGAGCGGTTCACTGTGAAGGCGCATGTATCCATACTGCCGGCTGATTCGCCCGGGGCGATCTCGGCGTCGCCAAAGGTTACGTGCTGGTCTATTATCGTCATATTGTCCGGCCAGCCCACCATTACGAGATGGACGTTGTTAAGATAGTCCGCCGAGAGATTTGTCAATATCACCTGACATTCATATCGGAAGACCGTCCTGCCGACCCGCTGCTTGCCGACCACTACCAGCTCAACGGCGAACAGGTTAGGCCCATTAGGGTCATCCGATTGCATATCGGCCCGGCTTAAGATCGCAGGCGGTTCATCATCGGATTCGAGCCACTGCCCGGCCAGGGCGTCCAGGTCGAGCAGGCTTCCTCGGCCAGCCATTATCTGGAAATCGAGGAAATTGACGAGGCAGTCGCCGTTAAGGTCGCCCGACGGACAGGCTGCAAAGGCGCAGTTGCACGATGCCGCAAGTGCGAGAAGGCAAATCAGAATGGATGAAGTCTTGCGCTGCATTACGTTTTCCTCCTTATCGCGGTGTTCTGTGTTTTCTCAGCAAGGTCAATCCGCCTGCGGCGAGCAGAAGCAGTGTCGCCGGCTCGGGGATTACTGTTATCCCGGAGTCGATTGTCTGGAAGGTCTGTGGGTCGATTATGTCGTAGGGCTGCGGGCCGGGCTCTCCTATTCCCAGCCAGTCGAAGCTCACCGCGAAGCCGCCGAGCGTCCGGCCAATCTCAATGCCCCCTCCCAATGCCTCCTTAGCAGCATCGAAGGCGCCGTCGTCCGGCAGAACAGGCTCCGGCTGAAGGACAAGCTGGTCCCAGTGAGGCGGCGTTGTCGGCGTCTCAACAGCTAAATTCGCGTAAAGATCGTAATCGAACCATACGGTGAATTCCTCAATTGGGACGCTCAGGCTGTTGTTGGTCACCTCGTAGGTGTATTGCCA
>JAFGTU010000416.1 GCA_016933985.1 Sedimentisphaerales bacterium
ATCCATCTGCTTGATGAACCAACTGTGCAGCTCGTGCGCATCGGCAAGCTTCAATCGCTTCATCTGCGCCTGCATTTCCCCATCGCCAGCCCAAAGCCCCGTATCAGCCTCGTCGCCACCGATATGGATGTCCCTGCCGGGAAACAGCTCGATAACCTCGTTCAGCACGTCCTGCAAAAAGGCAACCGTCTCCGGGCGCGGTGCAATCAGGCCCTTGGTCTTGCCCCACCGCTGCTCGGGCGGCAGCTCGGCCAGATTACCCGTGTCGATGCCCAGCTCCGGATACGCTGCGATTGCCGCCCCGGTGTGGAAAGGCATCTCAATCTCCGGCACAATCGTAATGTGCCGAGCCGTTGCGTAGCGGACCAGCTCCCGAATCTCCGCCTGCGAATAGTGTCCGCCGACGTATTGCCCGTCATCCGTCTTGCGCCCGGAGTAGTCCATCTTCGAGCCGACCTCCGTCAGCCTGGGATATTTCTTGATTTCAATCCGCCAGCCTTCGTTGTCGGTGAAGTGGACTTGCAGCCGGTTGAGCTTGTGCACCGCCATTATGTCAATGAACCATTTGAAGTCCACAACCGGGATGAAGTGCCGCGCAGGATCGATCAGCAATCCCCGCCAGGCAAATCGCGGGTAATCCATGATCTTCACGCACGGGACCGCCCACTGCACGCCTTCGACCTTCGTTTTACTGAACGCGGCCGCGGGCACAAGTTGTCGGAGCGTCTGGATTCCATAGAACAATCCCGCCGGCTCAGCCGCGCGAAGCTCGATTCGGCCTGGCGAAACGTCAAGCTCGTACCCTTCATCACCGAGTCGCTTCTTTAGCACCGCATCCAGCGACAGAACAATGCCGTCTCCGTCGGCCCCGTCGCCGACGAGTTCCAAGCGATACCCCATCGCCGGCGCAAGACAATCAATGAGCTTCTCACCTTCGGCCTTTGCCGCACCAGCGGCGACCACGCGAGTCTCGGAACTGATAAGAAACTGGCCTTCGCCCGCTTCAACCTTGACCGGATTGGGAATTATGCAGATAGTCGAGCGGACTCGTGCCAAATCCCCCCCTGCCGCAAAAGTGCAACCGTAGCCAAGAATCACGCCGGACAGAATCAAACCGGTGAAAACACGGGTGTGTCTGTTCATGAGAATATCCTTTTATGCTTGTTGATAAGGCGTTGATTCGCAGCATCCCTGATACCCGCCAAAGCCGCCCCGGTCAAGCTCAAAATCACGCCTAAACCGCCGACGACAAACGCTGCAATTTATGATATACTGCATCAGAATCAAACCGCAATGACCGCCGGATACAAAATCGAGCGCCAAATATGAAAATGACCGCACGCCAAAGACTGACCGCTGCCCTGCGAGGCGATCCGGTGGACCGGCCCGCAGTCAACCTCTACGAAATAGGCGGGCTGGTCATGGACCCGGACGACCCCGATCCTTTCAATATCTATAACGACCCGTCCTGGAGGCCACTGCTGGGCCTGGCCGAGCAACGCACCGACCTGATCAGGATGCGAAGCCCCGTCCGAAAGGACTCACATCGAGCCTGGGGCGAAAACCAAAACGACAAAGGCATACGAGACGATTTCTTCAAGACCGAAACTTTCGAAGAAGATGGCGGGCGGACAACACGAACCACGCTGACCATTGCCGGCAGGACAATGACTTCGACGACCCGCCGGCAGCCTGATCTCGATACCCTCTGGACGACCGAGCATCTGCTCAAATCAAAAGAAGACCTCCAGGCGTACCTTCAACTGCCCGATGAGGTCTTTGCCGAGACGATTGATATCGCCCCCCTTCTCGAAGAGGAAACCAAGCTCGGCGAGCGGGGAATTGTTATGGTCGATACCGAAGACCCGATCTGTGCAGCGGCTGTCTTGTTCAGCATGCAGGATTACCTGGTTACAGCACTAACCGAGCAGAAGCTATTCCATCAATTGCTCGGAAAGCTCGCCCGCCACATTCAGGCCCGCACAGAGCAGGTATCCCGACAATTGCCCGGGCGATTATGGCGAATCTACGGTCCCGAATTCGCAACCGAGCCGTATCTGCCACTGCATCTGTTCGACGAATACGTGGTTAGATACACCGCTCCGATGGTAAGGATGATTAAAAACAACGGCGGCTTCGCACGGATTCATGTCCACGGCAGAATACGAAATGTTCTTCGCTCGATTATCCGGATGGGCGCCGACGCGATTGACCCAATAGAGCCGCCGCCCCAGGGTGACGTGGAGCTGGCTTATGTCCGCAGCGAGTACGGAAAAGACCTGGTCTTGTTCGGCAACATCGAGATTGCCGACATCGAAAACACAGAGCCGAACGACTTCGAAAAGATGGTGCGCCAAGTTCTTAAAGACGGGACATGCGGCCAAGGCCGGGGATTTGTGCTGATGCCCACGGCAAGCCCAATCGGCGGAAAGGTTGCTGACCGGACCATGAAAAACTACGAAACTATCGTCCGCATCGTGGAGAGCTTGTAGTCATTTCCCAACCGCAAAGCATCCTGAGCGATTCAAAAGGAGATACACAACAATGCTGCAAAACGTATCGAACCAGAATGTAGTCCTCAGAGCCTTGCTAAAAACCACCGTGATCTCCCTGTTGCCGGCTGTCTTTGTGTACCGCGCAGCGGGCGAGACTGTTCCTGCTGCGCCGCACTTTCCAGGACCCGATCCGGGCCCCGCGCAGGCCGAGATTGCCGCCGGCACATTCAAGATCGAGAACAACGTCCTTACGCTCAAATGGCAGATAGAGCAAGGCCGGCTCCGCCCGATTGCGGCAGTCGATAAGCTCGCCAATACGGTGATTAACAATATGGGCGAAGCTTTTTCTGTTACCCTCGAAGACGGCCGCACAATCAAGGCTTCTGACCTCACGATAACGGGCGGCCCTGAACTCAAATCGGTCGCGGCAAGACCCGATTCCCTCCGCCTCGCCGACCACTACTCCGGCCGGAGTATTGCCGTATTTCTTTCCGATGCCGATGAGAATTTGAACGTGGAATGGCGGGAGGTCCTGCGGGATGGAGCCAACTACGTCCGCCAGTTCATCACTCTGAAAGCCACCAAAAAGCCGATCACTGTTAAGACCGTCACGATGGTGGAGTTGAAATGCCGTGATGCCGAAGTCATCGGCAAAGTGGCCGGCTCGCCCGTCGTCGCCGACGGCATCTTCTTCGCGTGTGAGCATCCCAATTCAAAAAGCATCGTCGGCTCGGATGACTCTTCGGGCGGCTCAACAAGCCTCGTTCGGTGCAGCCTCGCTCGCAATATGACGCTCGACCCGGATCGTCCGCTCGTTCAGTCGTCGGTGACGGGCGTCGCCCCGCCCGGCCAGATGCGAAGGGCATTCGCCCGATACATCGAGCTTGAACGCCCCAGACCCTTCAAGCCGTTCCTCCACTATAATTCCTGGTATGATATTGCTTGGGGCGATAGGAAAATGAACGAGGCGCAGTGCCTTGAGGTTATCAGGTTGTTCGGACGGGAGATGACGGAGAAGCGAAACGTCCCGCTTGATTCTTTCGTATTTGACGACGGCTGGGACGACAATAAAACCCTTTGGGGCTTCCACAAAGGATTCCCACAAGGTTTTGCCCCGCTTGCCGCTCTTGCCGAGAAGTACGGCTCGGCCGTGGGCGTGTGGCTCTCCCCATGGGGCGGCTACGGACAGGCAAAGGCCGAACGAATGGAATACGGGCGGACGCAGGGCTTCGAGGTGAATCCCAACGGCTTTTCACTGGCCGGGCCAAAATACTATGCCCGCTTCCGCGATGTCTGCGCAATGATGATCAAAAAGTACCGCGTCAACTACTTCAAATTCGATGGCGTAGGAATCGGCAACGACCGTGACGGCGCCGACGACGAGTTCCTGCCCGATATCGAGGCCCTGCTCAGACTCTGCGCCGAGCTGCAGCAACTCAGGCCCGATATCTATATCAGCATCACAACCGGAACTTGGCCCTCGCCCTACTGGCTCTTCTACGGGGACTCAATCTGGCGCAACGGACTCGACTGCGGCTTCCACGGCGAAGGCACAATGAGGCAGAAGTGGATTACATATCGTGACATGATCACCTATAGAATGATCGCCTGCCGGGCCCCGCTATATCCGCTCAATTCGCTCATGGTTCAGGGCATCTGCTATGCGCAGTTAGGCACCGCGACCAGGATGGGTAACGACTTGAAGGATATAGTCGATGAGATATGGATGCTCTTCGGCTCGGGCACGCAGTTGCAGGAGCTCTACGTTACCCCGCAGATGATGACCGCGCCAATGTGGGACGCCCTGGCCCAAGCCGCTGCCTGGTCGCGCAGAAATGCCGATGTCCTTGCCGACGTGCATTGGATCGGCGGCGACCCCGGTAATGGGGAGGCATACGGCTACGCCTCCTGGTCGCCGCGTATGAGCATACTCGTGCTTCGTAACCCCGCCGAAAAGGCGGCCAGTCTCAACATCGATGCCAAAGATGCATTCGAATTACCCCCCAACGCCCCTACGAGCTACAAGCTTCAAAACTTAGCGAAGAAGGACGACGGCATCACCCTCAAGGCCGGACAGCCGCACACCTTCGCCCTCGCGCCCTTCGAGGCCCTTGTCTTCGAAGCTCTGCCAGCGAAATAAAACACACCGCCGATGCGCCGCCATTTGAGTCGCAGAACTTGTCAGCGGCTTGAATCAGGGGCAATCGCCCGATTGTTGAGCTCATAGATCTCCGTAACCTCCTCTTGCGGATCCAGTAGTATCATCAGCCCCGCAGCCGGATTCACCCGGGCGAATTCGACATTTACCAGGCTGGGCTGGAAGTCTCTACACCCCGGCAGCTCAACCGTCCGCCGTGCAATCTCCGAGTGATCGCCGCGCACCAGCGCAACAACCAAATTCTTCACGGCTGTGTTGCCGAGATTATGCACGGTCGCCGTCACTGCAATCTTGCCGTCTGCCTTCTTGCCGACCGATATGTCACGGTCCGCAATAGCCGGATCCGGCAGCACGCCGGCATCGCCAAGCGGCTCGACCAGGCAAAGCTCAACGGCAAATCCCCGCCGAGCCGGCACGTCAACCCAATAAACATCCGCCTTATGACGCAAGACAAATGATGATGCCTCCCCCCATTGGCATTCTCTCGAATAGCCCTCGCCCTTGCCGATTAGCCC
>JAFGTU010000417.1 GCA_016933985.1 Sedimentisphaerales bacterium
AGAAGCTTTCCGCCGTTGGAAACCCACTGGGAGATCGCCTCCAGTTGCCGACGATTAAACTGGTTCCAGTCCGGGTCGTAGAGGATCAGGATATCGAGGCTAACAAATCCCGTCCAGTCCCACGGGACCATTCGAATCAGCTTGTCGCCCAGATACACCCTTCCCAGGCCCCTCTGCGACTGGGAGACGGCCTGTTTCGGAAGGCTCAGCAATCCAAACCGCCTGCCCCCGATGTGGCCGATAAGCATATCGTTCTCCATAATAGCCTTAAGCATGCGTTCGCCGGGACGCCCGCCCCAAAGGTCGCGCTTCTCCTCATACAATTTTCTTCTTAGCCTCTCGTCAACCACCTCAATAAGCCGAATGTCGCACCCGTCGGCTGCAAATGCAAACTTCGTCACCAGAGGGAGACTGACGCGCAGCTCCGGAGTGAGCACAAATCTATGGCTGATGTTCAGCGTGTTCAGCCCGTCCTGCGCCGCCGATATCTCTATCGAGCAGCCCAAAGGCTTCTCGAGCGTGCTGCTGATTCCGATCTCCAGCGGGGTCCACTCCATCGGACGGTAGCAGTCGCCCCAGCCGCAGAAAAAGTCAACATTGAAAGGCGACTCTTCCGCTCTGAGAGCCGCCCCGGAGATCGCGACAAGAATCGCAGACAAGATCACCCACACACGTGACATATCAGCTCCCGCCAAAACAATGGGTCTTGCATCAAATTCGCACCTTCCGATTATATACAAACCACTCCAGGCAGGCAAGGAACAAAACGAAGCCAACAAAGAACGGCCACAACGGCAGATTCGCCCTGCCGACTGCGGCGGCCTGGGCCTGCACCTCCACGCCGGATGCAACGATTTGACGCACCGGCTCGATATTACTCTCGGCGTCGTTGAGCATGTTCACGGCAAAAAGCCTCGTCCCCCCTGCAGCAGGCTCCGCAGCCCGGATGCCGTAAACTCCGACACGATCGGTTCGGGCAAAACGAACAGATCCGCTGGAATTAGCGCTGACCTGCAGCCGCGAAAAGCCGGGTCCATCAACAAGAGCGCTCTGGCCGGAGACAAGCCCATCGACGACAATCGGATCGCCGACGAGCAAATTCGCATCCTCATTCTGACCGGCCTGCATACCAAGAAAACTCACCGCATTATAGCAGAACAAGACGAAGCTCGGCTCAAACGGCCACGTGCTGTCTAAAACGTCGAACGGCGCGAGCAGAAAGACGCTGCCGTTGCGACGAACGAGCGCCAAAGCCGGCGATTCATTGAACTCCGCCAGCAGCTCGGCATCACGAGGCAAATCAAGCTTGTAGCATTTCTGGGCGAACAGGTTCGTCAGATTGACGTATTTGAGCACCGCGTGCCTGGGCCTCCAATCGACGACTGCCTGGTTCTCCAGCTCTTGCAAAACTGATACGTCGATACCATTCGGCGGCCGACCAAAGACCAGATAACGGCACCTCGGCGTCCTGACGGGCAAATGATTATCGAGCGCCACGACATCGTAGCACTGTTCGAGGCCGAGACCTGAGCCATCCCCGTTAGGGTACCCCGGGACATTGGCATCGAATTCGCTCGGCGTCATAATATCCAGCTTATAAAGCGAACACGCCCTAAGCGCCGATTCAAGCACCTTATTGCCGGCGGTCACAAGCAGTACGGTAAGCCTCTTTGGAGGCGCCAGAACCGCCCATGCCGCATCGTCGCTCGCCAATGAATCGCCCCGCAACTGTCTGACCGTCAGCACACCGGCCTCGGCATAAGACAGGGAGAAATTCACCGCCACCTTGCCTGCTCCTTGTGGGCCCGCCCCTCCGGAATCGGCCTTGCCTTTCCCCGTCGCCGGAATCGTCACCGATTTGACCGCACGAACATCGTCGTTGACGCTCAACTGCACGTCCGTCGTCACCGGCTCGGCATCGTAATTCGCAACGGTCGCAAAGACTTCCACCTCGTCGGGATTCTCGTACGACCTTCTGGCGCGCATCGCCGTTACGCCGACGTTCCTGCCCGACTGGCCGATGCACTGAAACATCAACTCATCGGTGTTCACTATAATCTGGTCCAAGTCCGCGATTTGCCCGTCGCTGAAAAGCATCAATTTCACCGTCTCCTGTGAACCCTGGTTGGCCGGCTCGTCGTCGGGGGCCTGCGTAAAGGCCTGCGCGACCATAATCGCCTCGCCCAGGTATGAATCGCCGTCACCGGCCTGGATACTGTCGATAGCGGCAATCAACTGCCGCTTGTCCGCAGTGAAGTTGCACATTACCTTGGAATGTTTGTCGAAAGCGATAACCATTGTCTGGTCGCGCGCCCCTCGAAAGGAAAGAAACCCTTCATCTCGAAGCGACTCGACGTAAATCCTCGCCTGCCTCTTGGCCTCTTCGAGCCGGCTCGGCTCGACATCCGTGGCGCTCATACTTGCCGAATGGTCGATTAACAACACATGCCGTCGCGCCCGTCCCGACATCAACGACAAGATCGGAGCCGCAAGCGCCAGCAGCAGCGCAAGCAGCATCAGCAACTGCAGAAGAAGCAGAATATTATTTCTAAGCCTTTGAAACGGCGCATTAACCTGCAAATCCTGAACCGCCCGCTTCCAAAGCAGTGTACTCGAAACAATCAGCTCGCGACGCTTGAGCTTCAGGAAATACAGCAGCAGCAACAACGGCAAAGCAACCGCGGCGGCCACAAGAGCTGTCAAAGGCGTTAGAAACTGCATAAGAAGGTGCTCCGAACAGAAGGCCTCTTCATCTTAACGCAGAAGCCGAATCCGCCGCAGGTAGTTCAGCACCAGCGATTCGACCGAGTCCGCCGAATTCGCCAGTGCATAAACCGCCCCGCGACGGGTGCAAAAATCCTTCAATTCATTACAATAAGCCGTAAGATTCCGTTTGTAGTATTTCACCAGAGCCGCGCTGACGGTAACCTCGGCGGCATCGGCGTCTTCAATGTCTATCAGTTTCAAGTCCCCGCCGAAGTCCGGCGATAGTTCCTGCGGGCTGAGCACCTGGATAATGTAAAGGTCGTACTGCCTGCCGATAAGCCTCCGCAGGGCAGCGTCATAGCCTTCCTTGAAGAGGAAATCGCTCAATACGATCATTACCCCCGCGCCGATCCGGGCGCCGGCTATCTGTCGGCAAGATGACTCAAACTGCGACAGCCCGTCGCACTGCGAAGTCAGAAGGAAATCGGCCATCTGGTGAAGGTAGTTTCGCCCGCGCATATTTGCAAGCTGCCCGACGACCCCATCGGCGAACATGCTGAGAGTCACGCGGTTATTATTGACTAAGCTGACATACCCCAAAGCCGCGGCCAGCTTCTTGATGAAAAGCTCCTTGGAAGGCTCGCCGAGGCTCATTGACGCGCTGGCGTCGGCCATTACGTGTACGGTAAGGTCTTGCTCTTCTATGAATAGCTTCAAGAATAGCTGCTCAAGGCGGCCGTATATATTCCAATCGACGAATCGCAAATCGTCGCCGACGACGTAAGGCCGGTGGTCCGCGAATTCGACGCTCTGGCCCCGCCGCTTCGACCGCCGCTCGCCCTGAAGCTTGCCCTGCAGAAGCTTCCTGCTGAGCACGTCCAGCGAGTCCAGCCGATTCATGAACTCCGGATCAAGCAGGTCCGTCAGTCTCTTTCGTCCAGTTGTCGCCTTAACTCGTTCCATAACATCTCTAATCTAAACTCGTCTCTCGTATCGTGTCTCACCCGGTCGCTCACGCTCCAGGCTCTTCTGTCTCCTGTCTCCTGTCTTCTGACCTACGGAACATCAAGCTTCTGCTCCAGGGCTTTGGGCGTCGTTTTAATTATCTGCTTGAGCACCTCATCGGTGGTGACTCCTTCGGCCTGGCCCTCGAAGTTCAGCAGAATCCGGTGGCGCAGGGCCGGCAGTACCGAAGCCTCGATATCGCCGAAGCTGACGTGATACCGTTCATCGAGCATCGCCCGCACCTTGCCTGAGAGCACTAATGCCTGGACTCCTCGCGGCGACGAGCCGAACCGGACAAAACGATTCGTCGTCTCCGCCGCAAACTCGCCCTGCGGATGTGTCGCCAGAACCAGACGAATTGCGTAGTCCTGAACGTGCTCGGCAATCACAACGTGCCGGACCAGTTCCTGGGCCTGCATTATCTGCTCGGCATTGAGAACCGCGCCGGCCTGCGGATCGGCGCCGGTTGTCGTGCGGTCGATGATGCCGCGAAGCTCCTGCCGGTTGCTGTACGGCACGAGCAGCTTGAAGAAGAACCTGTCCAACTGCGCTTCCGGCAGCGGATAAGTGCCTTCCTGCTCGATCGGGTTCTGAGTGGCCAGGACGATAAAAGGCTCAGGCAATTTGCGGACTTGGCCACGGCTCGTCACCGAGTGCTCCTGCATGGCCTCCAGCATAGCCGATTGCGTCTTGGGCGTGGCGCGGTTGATCTCGTCGGCCAGGATGATCTGCCCGAAGATCGGCCCGGGCTGAAACTCGAACCGGCGTCTGCCGCTGGCCTGGTCTTCCATGACGATATTCGTGCCGATGATGTCCGCCGGCATCAAGTCGGGCGTGAACTGAATACGCCGAAACTCCAGCGAGAATACCGAGCTGAGCGTCCGCACCAGCAGGGTCTTGCCGAGCCCTGGCACCCCTTCGAGCAGAACGTGTCCCCCGCAGAACAGGCACACCAGCACGCTTTCGACGATGTCCTCATGGCCGACAATCACCCTGCCCATCTCTCTGCGCAGCGCATCGAACTTGTTGCGGAAATCCCGACACTTATCCTCAACATTACTCATTTCTTTTGTCATCTTGCTAATCTCCTAAACCTGTATTCCTTATCCGCGCTCCATTTCATCAGTTGTGCGGTCTTTGGCCTTATGTTTGGCCTTAAGCAGTCTGTCAATATGGCTGGCCTGTTCGGTGTCTTTCTTTGGCGCTTTTTCCTCAGGTTCTTTCATCTCCGGCTTCGACTCCTCGGTCGCCTTGACCATCGGCAAATCACCCTTGTACTCTTCACCCGCCTGGTATCGCTTCGAGGCGAGCGTCTCAGCCGCCCTCGCCGAAAGCTTCTCACGAATCTTCGTCTGTCGAGCTTTTAGCCTCTCGATCGTCTGGTCCGCCTTTCGCTGCCCCCTGACGCTGCGTATAAGAGCCACGACGCGGCGAGCCATCGCCCGAAAGTCCACAACGACCCGCCGCACCGCCACATCCAGAAGGAACAGGACCAGCCACAAAAACATCAGCGGCTTGGTCGGCGGCATCTCACTGCGGGGAAACTTCAGCCCCGAATGGTCATAGACAACCGCCATATTCGGATCGCGGGGCAGAATTCTGCCCCCGGTCATCTTACTGACCTCTGCCAGGAGCGGCTCGTTGTCCGAAAGATCGCGGAATTCCGGCGCAAATGGAACCGTCACAGTCGTCTGCATAACATGGGTC
>JAFGTU010000418.1 GCA_016933985.1 Sedimentisphaerales bacterium
AGGATCGCGAATCCCTGGTCGATCGGCGAGGCCGGCTTCATCGGCTTGGCGTAATGCTCCGCCCCCGTATGGACCAATCGGTTGAAGATGTCCCAGTGCCACAGCCGGCCGTCGCCCCCAAGGTAGAGCTGCCCGCTGCAGATCCCGCCGATCGGCATCCCGATCTTCTCCAGCTCGGCGGCGCGATAGACCGTCCGCGCCCCGCGTTCATACAGGGAACGAATCCATTCGGCGCTGAGCTTCTTGTCCGCGGGAACGAGCCGCTCGAAGTCGGCCCGCGTGAACGGCCCCGCCATCGCCGGCAGATTCGCCCCGCCGATAACCGCGCCGGCCATCCCGGCGACAAGGAATTCCCGCCGATTCATACGTCCCGTCCCACAACCACCTGCACAAGCGGCGCCGGCCATCCCGGCGGCCGATGTAACAGCCCTGTTTTTGCCGGTCCCTTTGTCATTCTTCATAAAGCCAATCCTCGTAGCACCCCTATCCAAAGCGCTTCAAAAGAAGCAGTGAGGTGTGCAAAACGTATTTTTTGTCCTGCACGCCCCAAATGTAAATCGCTCCCAGCCCGCTGCCAAGTAAATTCCGGTTGACAAGGCTGCACTGCCTGGTACAATTCCTATTATATACTTGAGATACTCAACTAATAGACTTGCACTATGAGTTCCGATGTGTCGGTTTGATGCCTGCAATTGGTGGGTGTGAAGCTGTGAAGTTGCAGAGTCCGGCGAGACTGCTTTGTTAGGAAAGGGATATGATGAAAAACAAATACTCCACAGGGCTTCTGTTCGTTGGTGCGTTTCTGGCGGTTTGGGCCGACCCGCTTCTCGGCGATTCGGTTTATGTTCCCAATTCGTCATTCGAGCTGCCGGAAACGTTTTTTGCTGATCCCAACATTGTATCCTGGCAGGATTGCACAAAGCCATGGTGGTATGACGAGAGCGGCGGGTACTTCTGGGATCAGTTGACAGGCGTATTCCTGAACGTCCCCCCGGAAGACCCCAGTCACATCGACAACTGCGATGGGCTGCAAGCTGTGTGGCTGTTCGCGGTGCCGGAGGTCGAGCTGTTTCAGGACCTTGCGGCCACGTTTGAGGTTGGGAGAGCTTATCACCTTATAGTAGGAGTCATCGGCGGCGGCGGCAATATGAAGGATGGCGTCCCTATTGAGATCCGTTTGTATTACCGGGACGGCGAAGACAACAGGGTCACGGTAGGCGTCGCGAGCTACACTTACTATTGGGATGCCGGCTACCTCAAGCATTTCAACGACATCCAGTTGGATATTCCGCTGGTGGGCGAGGCCGATCCCTGGGCCGGCAAGAATATCGGCGTGCAGATTGGTTCGACCCTCAGCTTCCCCGAGGACCTGAATCCCGAGACAGGAAGGGCGGGAGGATTCTGGGATCTGGATAATGTCCGCCTAAACACGACGTTGCCCGGGCCCGACTTCACGGAGGACCACTTCGTGAACCTCGAAGACTTTGCAGCGATGGCCCAGGAGTGGATGGCGTACACAGATACGACGACAGATATGACGGGCGAGGGGTGTGTGAACATGCAGGACTTGATGATATTAGCGCAGTCCTGGCTGGAGGCTATATAAGCTATGACGGGCTGTTTCCCGGGCGGCGGCAGTCGTTGCCGTGCCGGTTTTACACTAATTGAGCTGCTTGTGGTCATGGCGATCTTGGCGATTCTCATGGCGATCCTGATGCCCGTGCTTTCTTCGGCGCGAGCGTCGGCTCGGAAAATTGCCTGTATGTCCAATCTGAGCCAAATCGGCATGGCCATTCATTCGTATTCAACCGAATACGAAGACAGTATCCCTGTAGGACCCACAGCGCCGGCTTTTCTTTCGCCCAGCGACTTCTACCCCTCTACGGGGGCGCCGACGAGCCTGGTTTCGCTGCGAACCGGCAAGCCGGTCGGTCTCGGGCTGCTGCTGGAGCAGTATCTTTGCCGGCAGCCGGAGGTCATATTCTGCCCCGATCCGGACCAGTTTGTTTCCGCTGATACCGAGCTGGCCAACGTCGGGGTCCGGCAGGCGCAGTGCAGCTACTACTACCGCCACGCCTCCGTAACGCGCCTATTCGATAGTCCCACCGACCCGATGCCGCATCACATTGCTCTGTCCGACTTGGGCCGGAATCGTAACGGACGGCCCGTGCGCGCCTTGGCCGTTGATACGCAGTTCCTGTGCTCTTCGGACCTGGCGGCCTTCAATGTCAAGCCGCACACGCACCATCGCCAAAAGCTTGTGAATATTCTATTCTCCGATAGTCACGTGGCCTCATGCCTCAACGAGGGCGGCAGGTTCACGGTTGACCTGCGGGATTATAGTGAGATACGTGATGCGTTCAGTAAGATACTTGATGTTTTGGAACAGGCGGACGAAGAATTATGACTGATTCGGAAAAATTCAGCAAATGTCCCTGCACAGGCAAGACGTTGGCGAAGATTGTGCAGCCGGCCGTCCTGGCCGTGTTGGCCGAACAGCCTTTGCATGGATACCTGATCGTGCAACGCCTCAGCGAGATGATGATGTTCCGCGGGGAATGTCCCGACCCTGCGGGTGTATATCGGGTGCTTAGGTCGATGGATCGGCGAGGTTTGGTGACTTCAAGTTGGGATCTGGGCAAGACCGGACCGGCAAAGAGGCGGTTCACGTTGACCCCCAGTGGGCGGGCTTGTCTGAAACAGTGGGCCCAGACCCTGGAGCATTATGCCCGCTCCATCGAAGACCTGCTGGCTATGATCCGGGAAATCAGCCGGGAGCCTCACGCGGCAAACTAATAGACAGCGGCAATAAAGATAAAGGACTTGCGAAATGCTCACGTCATTCTCCGTCGGTGGGAAAACACTGGACTCGCTGGATTTGAAGATTCTGCTTGTGACCAAGGGAATCAAGGTCGATTATGCCGTCTATGAGCGGTTTTGTGGAACCCGCCGCCTGAATCCCGACCCTTTGACGTGCAATTGCCTGATACTGCCGGACGGGACCATCGTGCACATTACCGATGTAGCGATGCACATGAGTTATCTGAAGAATGCGATATCGCTGGAGTCGCTACGAAATATCCGATACGCGCTTCATATCCGCACGCCGTTCCGTTTAGTGGTTTCCCATGGCGGCAGCGCCGTCCTCCTTCATAATGGCGAGCAGGTGACGGAGGTGAGTTTCCCGCCGGCGTCGCGGTTCTACGAGCAGAAGACCTCCGGCGGGCTTCCGTACCTCGGCAATGCCGTTTTGCAGGGGCGCGATTTCCTTTCTTTTCAGTGCCTCTGGCCCTGCGACTACGCGAAAGCCGGTTATCCGTGCCAATTCTGCTACTCGGGCGGGGTGTATGAGCGGCTCGCACGAAAACGAAAGCCGGACCCGCCGGTTCCAACACCTCAGGATGTGGCGGAGATTACCGATTACGCCGTAAACAAGGAGCGGACGGCCAAACACATTCAACTGACCGGCGGCTCAACAATGAACCCCCAGGCCGAATGTCATATCATCCGAAAAATTCTCGCTCAAATCGACAGCCTTGTCGGCTTGCAGAACATCCCGGGAGAGGTGCTCGTATATACGACTCCGCCGAGCGATCCTGAGACAGTGGACCAGGTGTTTGAAGCAGGTGCGAGCCGAATCGCCTGCAGTCTCGAAGTCTGGAGCGAGGACTTGGCCAGGACTATAACACCCGGGAAATGGAAGTTTTCCGGGCGGGAAAGATGTCTGAATTGCCTGAAGTACATAGCCAGGAAATACGGCCCGAACAAGGCTTGCTCCTCCTTCGTGGTCGGCATTGAGCCGGCGGAGAGTTATCTCGAAGGCGCCGAGTATCTCGCCAGGGATGGAATTGTGCCAATTGCATCTATCTGGATCCCTTTTGGCAGGCCGGTAATGGGCCGAATCGCAGTTCCCGGCCTCGACTACTACCGCAAAGTCAAGGAAGGACTGGCCGAGATCTACGCGAAATACGGCATCGTGCCTCCCGGCAGCACAGGACTTAACGTCTGCCTGTGCCGTGACATTTGGAATCATCGGTCCGAGATCACGGCGTGCTGCCCTCACGGGCCAGCGAAGGTGTCGAACGGGCCGGCGTAGTTTTTGGGGTAGGGGATGGGCCTGGCGTTGGGCATGTCCATTCTGGGGTTGGCGTATAATTCCTTTTTGCCTTGCCGGATTGCTTCGAGGATCGTTTTGTAGTCGGGGTCGGTTTTGTCGGGGAAGATATTCGGGTCTTTATTGTCTTTGGTTTTGCATAGTTGGAGGCCTCCGGCTGATTTGGCGAGAGGGGCCGTTAGGACTCGGCTCCATTCGGGATTGGTAAGGTTAATCCAGGTGTGATGGCTGCCTTTGTTTTGTGTGTAGAATTCTTGGCCGTGGCATGATGCGCATCTTTTGCGGTATACCTGCTCGAATTGCTCGAACCATTCCGTGCCTGCGACCGCATCCCGTGAGCCGGCCAGCCCCGGGCGGGTATGGTCATAAGTGCCGTAGTAGGGGACGTTGCCCTCTATCCAGGTGTATATTCGTCGGCGCGATTGGTCGTCCATCTTCACGTCGCCGTGGCCTGCCTCTATCATCTCGACCAGCCTGCTGACTCTCGAACCGCTTTCCAACGGGCGGAAGGCGCGAACGAGGGCTTCATTCAGCAGCCAGTAGTAATTGACGAGCCTTCGCTCGGTGATGTTATCGTAGGCCATATTGAAAAACCGCGTCTTATCGCCCGACAGGTCTATCCCGGCGGCGGGGTCCGCCCCGCTGTGACACTCGGCGCAGTATTTATCGAAAACGGGCTGGACCTGGCGGACAAAATCCATCGGCCCGGCGCCCCAGGGGGGCGGCTGTATATCGACGGCATCTCTGCCGATAGTCGCTTGTGAAACCGCACGGTTCGGCGGCGCCGTAAAACGCGACTCGTGGCAGCCGATGCAGCTCTGTATCTCGCCGCCGACGACCTGGGTGACGCTTCCCATGCGGCAAAGCTCTTTGCCGTCGGCATCGAGGGCCTGGAAATAGAGCTCCTCGCCCGCCGGGGCCTTGAAATATGCCGAGCCGTCTTCGGCCACCGGCACGGTCCCAAGGCACGACTTGGCGTAGTAAGTCCCACGTGACATCAAGGGATCCATATCATAAGCCCGCTGGCCGCGCATGTTGCAGGGCTTTGGAATGACTTTCATCACCCGAATCGCGGCAACGGCCCCCCGCTCAACGCCGATTAGTCCTCGATAAACGTCTGCAACGAAAAAGGTGCCGTACTTCTCATCGCTTTGCTCGCCTGCATAAACGTTATGAGGCGTTGTTCGGCTGACGAGCGGGAGGGGATTAAAGCAGGAAATAGCCTTATCCTCGTAGAGCAGCGTTTTCTCGCCCTTATCGTTCATCAGGAACAGGCGATACCGGTTCGGCCCTCCGCCGCCGTAAGAGACAATGAAGAGCTGTTCGCTGATCGGATACGGGTCGCGATAGGCCCATGGGAACTGCTTATCTCCCGGCCCCCGTTCGTTGCGTCTTGGGTCGTAATCGATCTCAGGGGTCAGATTCGCAATTCCAAGCGGATTCTCCAGTCCCTTGCTCCTGTCGATAATGCCGACGGCGCCGACCGGGTTGCCGTGATGCGGCGCCAGGGTACACAGGACGTTCGAGGTATTGGGGATTGGCTTGGCCTGCCAGATAACGGCGGGCTCTAATATCGTGTTGCCGAAGAACAACTGCACGCGGTGGCCCGCGGGACTAATCGTCCATAAGCCCTGCAGATAAGTGAGGTCCTTATCCTGATACTCCCAGCGGGTGAAAAGGATTGACCCGTCGTCCAGGACAAAGGGCGAGTGGTCGGCCAGGGTGCCGAAGTGTATGCGGCGAATGTCCGAGCCGTCCGGGTCCATCACGTGCAGGGCGCAGCCTGCCCCCGGCTGGCACATTGCGAAGGATTTGACGCGGGTGGAGACAAATCCGATTTTGCCGTCGGGAAGATAGAAGGAGTGGATGTCCTGAAAGGGGCCGTCTGTTATGCGGCGCAGGCCGCTGCCGTCAATACCGATCTCGTAGATATGGAAGCAATCCTCTAATTCGCTCGAATTGCTTTGCGATGCTCGCTTTAGAATAGCGGCATGTTGCGCGTCGGTCCCAATGCGGAGTCGCTGGAGGCCGGCGCTCTTGCCTGGGCGGCATTGCAACTCGATTCGCAGGCCCTTAGTCTCGACTTCTCTGAAGGCGGCGAGGTTCCACTTGTTCTTCGTTGTGCCATAGTCTGCAACGCCTTCGACCGGTGTCCACTTCGAGGCGGTCCTGTAGTAGAGCTTCCAGGATTCGGGGACTTCGCAGCCTCCGGTCGGCTGATCGTCGAACCAATAGACGCTGATGCGTGATATTCGCTCTGGCTGCTCGAAGTTCACCTCCACCCACTCCCGGCCGCCTTTGCGGTCCCAGAAGGAATGGTTGGGCTTTTGGCCCGAATTCAAAGGCTCCGAAAGCTCCATTACGTGATCGAGCGTATCGTCCCGCCAGACGCGCGAGACCGAGAGCGGCCCTTTTCTATTGCTGCTTCTGCATTTGCGCCAGGAGAAGAGCAGCTTCTTCGCATCAAACGATGCACTCATATCGAATATCACACCGTCGTCACGCCGGAAAATCTCTCTTTCTCCGTCTTCAGGCTTGTTCGGGTCATAAATATAGATTCCGCCTCCGGGCTTATAGATGTCCCACCCTATTATCGTGCCGATTCCGAAGGGCCTGTCGAAGTGCTGCCTCTTAACGAAAGCAATCGGCGGACAGCCCTCAGTTCTTACCGCTGTTGTGTCGCCACCGCGTACTCCGCCCGAAAAAGCCAGATCCAGCAAGAGCAAAACGGTAAATCGATTCAAGCCGGCCAAGAGTCTGCGTTCTCCAAAATAGCACTTAACCAACATTCAATTGTTCGCGCTTCGCACCCGCAGTACGACGACACACGGCGCCTCGATTACTTCGTTCAGTTCAAATCCCATCCCATCAGCAGCATCGGAGCGAACCCGCTCCAGATTATAGCCGGAGTCCACACGAAGAATCTCCCAGGCGACTTTGCCTTGCTTGACAAAGTGATCAATGCCAAATCGATATTCCTTCTCCGAGCATCGAAAGTTGCTCACCAAAACGGTCAGCTCCGTTTCGTCGCGGTTTATGCCGGCACAGACCGCCGATTCTCCGGGGCGGTTACCGGAGACCTTCACGCCTATCGGCGTATCCAGCAGCATCCTGAAGGCTTTGACGGCGTAGAAGTTTTTTCTCGGCTCGCCGAAGCGTCCGAACAGGCCGAACCAGTTTGTATCGCCTGCATAATAATTCGCAACATCGACGGGGCTTTCCTGCAGATACACCAATACGCAGGCAAGAAAAGCAGCCCCCTCCGTCCCGCCGATTCGTGCAAACCAGTCCCGTCTATTCAATCCCTGCCCAGACAGGCTCAGCGGCGTCCAGTCGTTGTCGGGCAGGTAGTTCCATTCGTTGAGATGAAGCTCGGCCTTAGCGAAACCGTATTCGTCCAGCAGCCGGCGCATTGCCTTGGCCTTGCGAACATATAAATAAGGATCATTCGTGTATGTATGCCAGGAGAAGAAATCCAGCGGCGTCGCATTGTCCCGACAGTATTCGAGAAAGCCCTTTAGAAAGGGGTAAGGCTCGATTCGCCCGTCGATAAGCTCTCCCTGGGCGCCGGCGGACGGCCCTCCGACCATCAAGTCCGGAAATTCCGCCTTGATGGCCTTGGCCGCCGTGCCGTAGAGGCGGTAATAGTCCTCATCCGTCCCGGTCCACATATTAGGACGATTCTCCGGCTCGTTCCATATCTCCCAGTATCGGATCTTATGATGGTACCCGTCTGCCCAGCCGTCGTTGTAGTGGCGGATAATGCCCAGGCATACCTGTGTCCACTTCTCGTAATCGCTCGGCGGGGCGACATTATACTTTTTCGATGTCCATTCTATGCTCTCGCCCAGCCGATAGACTACTGCCGTTCCCGTATCGACGATCGCCTTTATATAGTCGTCGGTCCGCGAGAAATGATAATTCTCCGCCATTTTCGGGTCGAACCGCAAATCGGGAAAGATCGCGTGAATATCGACTACATCGGGATTGGGCCACTCGCTGTCGTGCAGCCGGGCCAGCGGGATTTCCAACGCGCGGTAATATGACGACAAATCGATCATCTGACCAGAATTTACAGGCCCGTTATTGACCCCGTGCAGCGCCCGAATCACCCCAAGCCGCTGCGAGCAATCCACCCGAACTTCCACCGCCGCCGCACTATTCACCGACCCGGCGAACAAAACAGCGCCAAGAGCAATCCATCCGAGAAATCTGCACATTACAACGGCCTCGGGTCTATTTCGCATCCTTAATCCCTCAGTTCAATTTGAGCCGCCAGCCCGCCGCCCGGCTGCTTCTCGCCTTCCCCGGGTCCGTTCCGGGTGGTCGCCTTATAGTCTTTCATAGCAGTTATCCCCGAAAGATGCTGGCATCGACATTCTAATATCCGCCACCAATACTAAACCAACACATACCCAATGCCAAACAAATTAGGTGCTCTAACCGCACCACATGACTCGACAAAACTATTGCGTTAATAGGACAAATCTGGTATCCTGTCTATCAACAGAAATTGACAGTTTCAATCGGTGCATATCCGTGCCAAAAGAGAACAGCGAAAATCGGTGTAAACTTGTGCCCAGCGTATCCGTCGGCGGTCCCGGGCTTCGTGCAGAACTTGAGACGGCTGGCTTTGTCTTCGACATAAAGAGGTACGCCATACACGATGGCCCCGGCATCCGCACGACGGTCTTTTTCAAGGGCTGTCCCCTGCAATGCCGATGGTGCCACAATCCGGAGAGCTGGAAGGCGGCGCCTGAGGCCGCGCTGCGCACGACGCGCTGCAAGAGGTGTGGCCAGTGTGTCCAATTATGCAAGCAGGGCGCGATTTCGCTTGACGGGGACCTGCCTGTAACAGATCCGCAAAAATGTACTCTTTGCGGCGAGTGTATAGAGCCTTGTCCGGGCGGGGCACGGGAAATCATCGGCTCGCAGATGACCGCCGGAGAAGTTATGGCTGAAATTGAAAAGGACGTTGTCTTCTATGACGAGTCGGGCGGGGGAGCGACTTTTTCGGGAGGCGAGCCGCTTGCTCAGCCGGAGTTTCTCCTCGCGCTGCTCAACGAGTGTCGTGCGAAGCGGATACACACGGCCGTGGATACAAGCTGCTACGCTGAAGAGGAGGTTCTCGATAGGGTCAGTGAGAAGGCTGATTTGTTTCTGTGCGACATCAAGCACATGAGCAGCGAAGCACACCGGCAATTCACCGGCGTTGAAAACACCCTCATATTGAATAACATCAGGGAGCTGTCCGAAGCAGGCAGGCAAATCATCATCAGGATTCCTATTATCCCGAACTTCAATGACGACGCGGCGAATATCAAGGCCACCGCCGGATTTGCCGCTTCTCTGCCCGGTGTCCAAAGAATAGACCTCCTGCCCTACAACCGCGGCGGAAATGAGAAAGCCAGGCGGTTAGCTGGAGGGATCGAGCTTATGCAGGTGGAAACACCTAACGATCAGAAGATGAATGCAATCGCCGAAAGACTTGAAAAATACGGATTCCGAGTCAAGATAGGGGGCTGAGACTATGAACGAAAGAGTGGCCAAGCTTCGCAACCAAAGCGTCGAGACGGGGCCCTATATCTCCACCGAGAGGGCCGAACTGGTAACCGAGTTCTACAAGACCGACATACCGGCGCGGAACTCCGTGGTGGTTACTCGCGCTTTGTGCTTCAAGCACCTGATGGAGAGCAAGGCAGTCTGCATCAACGAAGGCGAGCTGATTGTAGGCGAACGTGGCCCGGCGCCGAAGGCCACGCCGACCTATCCGGAATTATGCTGCCACGACCTCGAAGACCTTCGCATACTCAACAGCCGCAAGAAAACGTCTTTTGTGGTTTCCGACGAGGTCAGGAAGACTTATGAGAGCGAGATTATTCCCTTCTGGGCGGGCAGGACTATTCGGGAGAAGCTATTTGCATCTATGAGCCCCCAGTGGCATCTGGCCTTTGAGGCGGGCGTATTCACGGAGTTCATGGAACAGCGGGCCCCCGGCCACGCCATTCTCGACGACAAGATCTACCGCAAAGGAATGCTGGATTTCAAACGCGAGATTGCGGAGAACCGAAAAAGAATCGACTATCTAAACGACCCTCGCGCCTACGAAAAAGACCAGCAGTACCAGGCGATGGATATCTGCGCCGATGCCGTTATCGCCTTCGCCAATCGCTACGCCGAGGAAGCCGCCCAGCTCGCCGCCAAAGAGAGCGACGCGAACCGCCGGGTGGAATTGGAGCATATAGCCGAGGTCTGCCGGCACGTTCCTGCCAATGCCCCTCGCACCTTCCAGGAGGCGCTGCAGGCATACTGGTTCGTCCACCTCTCGGTAATCACCGAATTGAACACCTGGGATTCATTCAACCCCGGCCGGCTCGACCAGCACCTCCAGCCCTTCTATAAAAAAGGCATGGAGGATGGGAGCTTGACGGCTGATGCGGCCAAAGAGCTGCTCCAATGCTTCTGGATCAAGTTCAACAATCAGCCGGCCCCGCCCAAAGTCGGCGTCACTGAGGAGCAGAGCGGGACGTACACCGATTTTGCCTTGATCAACACAGGCGGGGTGCGCCCCGACAACGGGGGCGACGCGGTGAACGAGCTGTCGTATATGATACTCGATGTCGTCGAGGAGATGCGGCTGACCCAGCCCAGCGCCTGCGTCCAGGTGAGCAAAAAGAATCCCGATAGATTCCTAAGGCGCGCCTGCGAAGTAATCCGCGCCGGCTTCGGCCAGCCTTCCGTCTTTAACACCGACGTCATCATACAGGAAATGCTTCAGGACGGAAAGACGCTGACCGACGCGAGGACAGGCGGACCCAGCGGATGCGTCACCGTCAGCTCGTTCGGCAAGGAAAGCTGCACGCTCACGGGATATATCAACTGGCCAAAAATACTCGAGCTGGCCTGCAACGACGGTATTGACCCGAATACGGGCATCCGGATCGGCCTCGAAACCGGCGATCCGCGAGGGTTCGCCTCTTACGGGCAAATGTTCGAGGCCTACAGCAGGCAGCTTAAATACTTCATCGACCTGAAAATCAAAGGCAACAACGTTATCGAACGGCTCTTCGCCGACTTTATGCCCGCCCCCTTTATGTCGCTTGTTATGAGCGACTGCATCGCCCGCGGCCTCGACTACCATAACGGCGGCGCCAGATACAACCCCACCTATATCCAAGGCGTCGGAATCGGCACCGTCACCGATGCCCTCGCGGCGGTCAAATATCACGTCTTCGATAAGCAGGACGTGACAATGGATGAGATGCTTGCTGCAACCGCCGCCGACTTCAAAGGATACGAGCCGCTCTGGAACAAGCTGATAAACCACACGCCCAAGTACGGCAACGACGACGACTACGCCGACTCCATAACCGAGCAGGTCTTCAACGTCTATTACGAACTGCTCAACGGCAGACCCAACACCAAGGGCGGCAAGTACCGCGTCAATTTGCTGCCCACGACGGTTCACATCTATTTCGGCGCGGTCACGGGGGCGCTGCCCAACGGCAGAAATGCCGGGATACCGGTTTCCGAGGGGATTTCACCGAGCCAGGGCCGCGACACCAAGGGCCCCACCGCCATTATCAAGTCCGCCGCCAGAATCGACCATGCGCGGACGGGCGGGACTCTGCTGAATATGAAGCTCAATC
>JAFGTU010000419.1 GCA_016933985.1 Sedimentisphaerales bacterium
CAGCAGAACGTTGAGCCAGGCGGAAAATAGGCGAAGTTGTGGCTCAGGATCCACGAGGCCTCGACGATGCTCTGGGGGCGAATATCGTGGCAGAGATCGACAAGGCGGGCGTCGGGGTCGATGCTGAAGATCACGCCCTTCATCACGCCGACGTATTCGCCGAATCCGAAATCTGTCATCAGTACGATCATGGCGGAATCCGGTAGTGGTTCACTTTCAGACCAAGTCCTGTCTTCGCGGTTGATCCGTCCGCAGCCCTTGTTCTGTTCTTCTCTGCCTACCAGTAGAGCAACTATGGTCTCGATTGTCCAGGGTTTGACGGCCAGCCCTGCCGCCATTGCAGGCGTCATGCCGAGACTGAGGTGCTTGCGGCAGAAGTTGTAGTGGAAGTAGTGCAGGGCAATGGCGTGTTCATGGTTGCGCCACCGTTTGGAGAAGGCGTTGGTGAGCCGGGTGAACCTGCGATTGGTCATGCGGGTTGTCAGATTCAACCGTTCGGAGTAGGACGTGCTGATATGGTTCTTGTCGGGATCGTTCAGCAGGGGCCTTACCAGCGTCCCTATACACTGGCTGGGGCTGTATCTGGCCTCGTTGGTTCTATTCGTGTCCTTGCCGTAGAGCTTGAGTAGTTGGGCGAAGTCTATTCCGTCCCATCCGAAAGCGCCTCGTACTGCCTTGATATAAGGCTTGTATCCATCGCTCGTCAGTTGAATCCTGTCTTTGATGCGCTTGGCGATGTCCTGGATGAAAGTCTTGACGTATTCGACTTCCCGCAGTCCTACGAGATAGGAAATAACGAGCTTGCTGTCCGCGTCGATACCGCAGAACGTCCAGCAGTCTCCGTCGCCGAGTTTGCCGTTCTTCTTGCTGTTCTCCTTGCAGCCTACAAACGACCAGATTTCATCGACCTGCGCCCGCTTGGTGGCGAGATTGCGAACCATCCTGTCATGCAGCTCGGCACAGACCTTGCCTACGTCCGCCAACAGCCGTAGGACCGTAAGCTTGGACACCCCGCATATCCTGCTCGTGGAATTGACAGACTTTCCCTCTATGAGGCAAGTGAGGATCGACGTTCGGGTTGGCACGCTTAGCTTTCTCATATTGGCATTATACTTGCCCGTGCAAGCAGGTCAGATTAAATACTTGCTCAAGCAAGAACATTCTTGCCAGGGCAAGAATGACTGTTATAATCTGGATAGAAAGGAGTCAACGATGACTGATAACGAACACGGAGATATTCAGAAACAACCGAAGAACGAGGCTGCACGCGAATTGTCTAAACTTGGCGCATCAAAAGGAGGAAAGGCCAGAGCACAATCGCTTACACGAGAAGAAAGGAGCGCGATAGCTCGCAATGCCGTAGTCAAACGCTGGCAGCGCGCAGGTAAGAATACAGCGGTGGCCAAAGCCACCCATGAAGGACCGCTATGCATAGGTGATTTGGCAATCCCATGCGCTGTGCTTGACGACGGGACGCGTGTTCTATCCCAACGCGGTTTTGCCAAGGCAATCGGAGGCGGCAAGCCCATGTCAATGACAAGGCGCGGTGCCGGCAATTTGCCCGCTCTGTTGAATGCAACAAACCTTAAACCGTTTATTGGAGAGGAGTTAACGGCGGCGGCGAAACCAATCCCCTATGTGGCGATGCACGGAGGGCCTCCAGCATACGGGATTAGAGCTGAGGCCATACCAATGATATGCAGGGTATGGCTTGAAGCCAGAGACGCAAATAAGTTGCACAAGCGGCAAGAACATTTGGCTGTGCAGGCCGACATTATCATCCGGGGCCTTGCGACCGTAGGCATTGTTGCTCTTGTCGATGAAGCCACCGGTTATCAAGATGACCGTATCAAAAATGGTTTGGCCAAGATACTTGAGGCGTTTGTGGCAAAGGAGTTGCGCCCGTGGGTTCATACGTTTCCGGTGGACTATTATCGACAGATGTACAGACTTAAAGGACTGGAATATCCTCCTCAGAAGGCCAACCGAATGCCTCGCTACTTTGGTAAACTGACAAATGACATCGTGTACGCCAGGTTGGCTCCGGGAGTCTTGGAAGAACTGAAACGGATAACGGAAAGGGACAAACACGGTCGCCTCAAAACTCATTTGCATAGACGACTCACCGCTGATATCGGCCACCCTAAACTCCAAATGCACCTTGGGGCGGTGACAGCTTTGATGAAAGTGGTTGAAGATGGAGATTGGCCCGGGTTTATGAAGCTGTTGGATAAGCATTATGAGCGTCAAACCATAGGGCCTCACCTTTTCGAGGGGCAAGAGACGCGCGAACCGAAGATATTGCCAGCCGGGAAGCCATAGCTGACTCAATTCGTAGGCTTTCCCTTATCTGTCTCTGTGTCATGGAGCGGTGTGGCATTATTCTTACTGTCTGTGCTCTGCTCGACAACCCACTTGGCAAGCTGGTTGGGATCTCGCGGGCGCTTTCCGCGCCCGTCGGGTGGATTCTGGCGTGAGTTCCTTTTGTCGGTCATGACTTCAGGCCTCACAAAGTTCCTGCGCGGGCATCGTGAAATCGTATCCGGGCGGGCAGATGGCAGACGCATACGCCTGCCTGCGCTCCAGACTCTTCGGCCCCTCGTCGTAGGCAGCCAGCAGTAAAGCGGTGAGACATACGGACCTGATGCTGTCTCCCTTGGATTCGGACTCAACTATTAGTGCGTCCAAGCCGAATTTCTCTATGATCGCGCGTACATCTTTGATTTGGAATCCGATCGGTCGATTGTCAATGGCGGAACGATACATGGTTAGAATGGCATCAACCCGGTCCCTCACGACTGCTTCGTCGGCAGTTTGATAGATGATGCAATCCCCATCTGGATTGTACCAGGGTCGCGCGGTGAACTCCTGTTCTCCCTGTACAAATTCACTCAAGAAGTGCTTTTCCATATCGGGGCTCCATATCTTTTGTCCCAGTCGATAGGGCTAAACGGGTCGTCACTGTCAACCCGTTCGGCTCCAAATTCAAATACTACCTTGCGTGGATTCACATACACTGCGAACACCAAGTGGTCAGGAAATGGGACAACCACTTGGGGCTTGATATACCACATCTCCGGCACGCCCGTGTAACACCATCCGCCTTCGTGCAATTTTCTTAGACCAGCAAAGATCCGCTCTGGATTCTTGAGTACGTGCTTGACTGCGCGCAAGTTCTCATACCTCACGGGGGCATATTTGTACAGCCTCTCGTAAAGGTGAACCGGTATCTCTACGCAAATCCTTGGTCCGTCTGGATTATCAGGGTCAAGCGTTTCACACTTATAGTTGAAGCGCGCATGCATCCATATCGCAATCAGGCAATCACCATTGTAACACAAAAACGTACATAGTTTAATCGGCACAAATGCCCTATTTTGTCAAAGGAAAGCGTTTTGACCTGTAAGCAATTGTACCTAAAGCGTTTATGGCTCATCCTCTTAGGGCGAAAGAATCGAAATAAGGCAGGAAACGGCATCCACATGTCGCAGACCTGTTGTTACGCGTAGATTAACACTGTCGGAGGGAATACACGTCTGATAAGATGGGCCCACTTCAAAGTGAACGAGTACCCGAAATCCCGAAGCCGCCGCACCGCTATTCGTCGGGCGGGTACATGAATTCGGGGATGCGGCGGAGGGTCCTGTCGGCGCCGATGCAGGCCAGGACGCTCCATCCCTCGGTAAGAAGCAGGCCGTCGCGTTCGCGCAGGAGCCGGTACGTGTGCTCGACCTTGGCGACGGTGACTCTCGAACAGGTGGTTTCCAGCCGGAGCGGCTCATCGTAGAAGACGGGCCGGCGGTACTTGATCCGCAGCTCGGCCACCACGAAGAAGACTCCCGCTGCTTCGAGGTCCCGGTAGACGATGCCGTTGGCCCGCAGCAGCTCGGTCCGGCCCATCTCGAACCAGACGGGAAAGACGCTGTGGTGGACCACGCCGCCTTTGTCGGTCTCGGCATAGCGAGGCACCACGGTGATCGTGTGGCTCTTCAGGGTCGTATGTCTGGGCAGTTCTATTTCCATGGTGGGCCAGGATACCATACGCTCGGGCCTTTTCAAGCTGCCTGGGGTCCCCAAGGCCCGTTTCGGTCGGATTTGAGCTCTGACCAAGTCCTAAAAATCCGAGAAAATTTCCTTTACCCCTGCGGCTGGGCTCGGTATATTTAAGAAGCAGGTTTAGCCCTCAAGCCCCTGCGTGTTATCTCGCTTTTCCTCTCCCTCCGCCGCGCAGGGGCTTCTTTGGTTCTTCCGCGCTCCAGGAATCTCCATAGCCATTTGAACAGAGATGCTCCAGGTTGCGCAAAGGAAGGCCGGCGCTGCTTCGCCCTTGGATTCGTCCTGAATGCTCCGTCCCGAGCCTCAGTTGCGGGGGGCGATCCGACCCAGGGCCTCGAACATGGCCAGCACGTTCTCGATGGGGGTATTGCACTGGATGTTGTGGATGGTGTTGAAGACGTAGCCGTTCTTGCGGCTGAAGATCTCGACCCGTTCGGCGACCTGGCGACGCACCTCGTCGGGCGTGCCGAAGGGCAGGGTCTGCTGGGTATCGACACCGCCGCCCCAGAAAACGATGCGCCCGCCGTACTTGGCGACGAGCCCCTCGGGGTCCATCCCTCGGGCCGAGGTCTGGATCGGGTTCAGGGCGTCGAATCCGGCTTCGATGAAGCCGTCGATCAAAGGTTCGCACCCGCCGCAGCAGTGCTTGAGCGTCTTCCACTTCGTATGGGTGTGAATCCAGTCGTTAAGCTGTTTGCTGTAGGGCAGATATAGTTCCCGGTATGCATCCGGGGAGCAGAACAGGCTGTTCTGCGAGGCCAGGTCGTTGCCGTCGAGCGTGACGACATGCACCCGGTCGCCGACGGCCTGATGGATTCGCTTGAGGTTCTCGATGGCGATCTCGGCCTGGCGCGCGAAGACCTCTTGGATGTACCGGCGCCGCGTGATCGTGCTGACATACCATTCCTCGATGTCGCGGATGCCCTTGGGGTCCTTCATCCAGG
>JAFGTU010000420.1 GCA_016933985.1 Sedimentisphaerales bacterium
GGATGCAGCACCGGGTGCAGCGGGAGGACTCCTGGCGAAGCGGGACGGTCCTGGATATCGACGGCAACCGCGTCCTCGTTCGCGGGGATATGGAGAGGGACAAGGTGTTCATCGCGGTGCAGGGGCCTGTTGAGCCGCGGCGAGAGAGGCTGGCCGTCGTCCGCGACGCCTTCCGCTATATCCACTCGACCATCCCCGAGCTGAAACCCAAGGAGGAAGTCCCCCTGCCGGACAAGCCGGAGATTAGCGTGCCATACAACCACCTTCTGAAGCTGGAGAAGCATGAGCAGCGCGACTATTTCCCCGTCGGGGCCGATAAGCCATACATCGTGCAGGATTTACTAAACGGGGTCGATTCGGCCCTGTACCGTGTGCGCCGCCGGCGCGAGAAGATTAAGGAAAGGGAGATTATGAGCGAGAAACACGTCTTTATCTCGTACTGCCATGACAATAAGGATAAAGTGGCGCGGCTAATAGAGGACCTCGAGAATGCGGGCGAATCGGTCTGGTGGGATGACGATATCTTAGGCGGGCGGGACTGGAAGGAGGCGATCCGCATGGCGATGAAGAGCGCCTGCGCCGTGGTGGTCTGCCTGTCGCCCGAGCTGACCGCGCGCTATCGCTCCGGCGTCTATCCCGAAATCCGCGACGCTATAGCAACCTTCCGACAATACGGTCCGGGCCACGCCTTTATCTTTCCGGTGAAATTGGGCGAATGCGAGATTCCGCCTATCGAGATAGACGACACGCGGACGCTCGACCGTTTGCAGTGCATCGACCTATACCCGGAGAGCAGGCGGGCGGCGGGCGTCCAAAAACTGTTAGACTCGCTGCGCGGCGCCCCGGGACGCTCCTGACGCCCTCTTTTTTTTGAAAAAAACTTATTTGTCAGTAGTTGAATTCGCTAACGCAGTATGGTATTTTGTAGCTTAGTTGGACTCAGGCTCAAAGTTGTTGCAGGGGCGACTGAGTTTTAAGTGGCCGATGTCAACCTGGGTAAGATAGCGGTGCTTTTGGGAAGGTGTGGTAATGGAGACGAAATTCAACGTCTTTGAGATCTTCCAAATAGCCGAGAAAATCGAACATGATGGGGCCAAGTTTTACCTAAGAGCGGCGGAGTTGTTCGATGATTCGGAGCGAAGGGACATCTTCTACAAACTTGCAAACTGGAAGGCCAGGCACGAGAAGGCTTTGGCCCAGAGAAGAAAGCTGTTCTCAGAAGAGACAGGCCAATTCGGGACCTTCGATCCGGACAACTATGTACTGTCCCATCCGCACGTGATGGCCAGCCTTGCGGAGTTCGCCACCAAGGCGAGTTTACACAGGCAAATGACGGGGCACGAAGGAAAAAAAGAGATATTTGAAACCGCAATAAGCAGGTCGAAACAGGCCATAGTGTTCTACCGGGGTTTGAAGGATTTCACCAAAGACCCGGAGAGTCGGAATACTATCGAACAGATTATCGATGAGGAGAAAAAGAACATTCGTCTCATGTTGGAAGAGCTGGGACAGTAATAGACCATTAAACAGAAATCAACGGCTCTCGGTAACTTGACTACACCTGTCAGGACATTAAGGGGATTGGCTTCATGGAGTCAGAAAAGAATGGATGCTTGGAACGGGAGGAAGGCAAATCGTGCGCAGAACTGCTTGAAAAGCTCAAGGAGCAGCTATGTTCGTCCAATGCGTCGGTCAGGCGACAGGCGGCCTTTACCTTGTCGTGGATGCAGGAGGACGGGCTCGAAATCCTCAAGGCCATTATCTTCGGCGACCATCCTGAAAGCACAAAGAACGCAGCGGCATACGGGCTGCGGAAGATGAGAGGCAGGATGAAAAAACTGGCACTGGACGTCTTCAAAGAGGGCCTCAACAACCGGGACAGTCTAATCAAAAACGTCTGCTCACATGCTTTGGAGATGATGGGAGAAGCGGACGTAAAGCCTGCAAAGAAAAAGAAGAAGGCGCCGGTGAAACACCGAATTCAGGATGTCCCGCCCAAACGCAAGCCTCGAGGAAGGATTGCCTTGCAGCGGCCAAACCCGAACCGTCGCTGATCCAAAGACGCCGGCCGCGTATATCGAGACGCCGGCCGCGTATATCGAGACGCCGGAAAAGCCTGCGCGACCGAACTATTAGCGGGATCGAATAAACTGATTATCGTCAAGGCGGATGTGGGGAAGGTTTGCCTTGACCTCCTTGATGAAGCGCAGCCCGTCCTTCCAATACCCGGCCGTCGGCCTCAAATCGCCGGACAAACGGGCGAAATAACGGTTCATGCCGCCCATCAGAAGTTCCCGTAGATACTTGCACACCATCGAGGCCAGTGACACCGGGAGAAACTTCTCGTCGGCGGCAACTGCAAAATGAAGACGCATGCGCTTGCCGTCCCTGCGCAACTCGTAACTGCTCAGCGCCGCGGTCTCGCGCAGAATAGTCAGCTCCAATTCGGGGAACATCCTGCGGAGCACCTTGCGATAACGGACTCGTCCGCCCTGCCTGTCCACTATTACCTGCAAATCGTCGTCGCCGAAACTATCAAAAGCCCGCTGTATCAATTCGGACGTGGCGGTGAAAAGCACGCTGGCCTTGTTCTTCACATCGCCGATCAGTTTGTTGTAGTAGGCAACGTCAAAACAGCAGCTTTTCAGCTCCAGGACGCTCATGCCGTTTGCGGACAGGTCGTCGGCCAGCACCGACGAGGCAATACGCCCGTCAGCGGTGCAGGCCGAAAGGCTGTATCCGTCGGCGCCTTCGTGCCAGGGATAATCCGCCAGGCGCGGCATGCAGCTCGGGCACAACAGCATCAGCAACTCGCCCAAAGTGGCCGGTTCGGCGCCGAGGCATCGCAAAAACGCCAGGACCGTCCGCTCCAGATCGCCGATCCCGACCGCCCTGCTATAGACCTTCTTGCTGTCGGCCACGAGCAGCCGCCCTGCAAGGCCCCTGCGCCTGACGCCTACGCTCTTGCTCAGGACCTGCCACAAATCCGATTTGAGCAACTCCCGTGGAAGCGACAATGCGCTCGAAGAGACAACCAAAGGCCCCAGAATAGGTCCAAACCCCGCCTCATCAATGCCAACCAGAACCGACATCCTTGCCCATCCTTAACATCCATGCCCCGGCAATTCCCCGCAGCGACGGGGAATTGACCGTCGATTTCATTACTCAAGCAAGATTGTAATTGTGCCTGCCGTTAAATCAAGCCTGCTCTTGATTCGCACTGCAAATTGATCGCAGCTATGGCAGGCCCGGGCTTGGGGCCGCTGCGTGCCAGCTTTCGGCATCGCCCCACATGGAAGGGTGGGCCGTCGCGTCGTTAATGGTAAGCGATTGCCCCAGACCATCGGTGCTCGGATACCATGTGTCGCTGTACTTGAACCTCATTATCGCAGCCTCAAGGGGCCATGCGAGCGAAAGAACGATCTTCTCACCGCCGCCGTCAAGGCCGCCCGTATATACACCTGCGACATCGGCGGTGTAACCATACCTGCTCTGAAAAGCCGTCACATTGCTCACAACCACGACGTACTGCCCCGGACTGAGTGCCTTGGAAGGAAACTCAAACGTAATCCCATCGACAAACCGCACGCCGCCAAGTTGGATCGTTGTGCCGCTGATATTTTGAAGCTCGATGTAATCGTAGTTGCTGCCCTCTGGCGCGTTGTACATCAGCTCGGTAATGCGCAGGCCAT
Source organism: Sedimentisphaerales bacterium (assembly GCA_016933985.1). GTDB lineage: Bacteria > Planctomycetota > Phycisphaerae > Sedimentisphaerales > Anaerobacaceae > JAFGCD01. The sequence continues at coordinate 3,693 of JAFGTU010000420.1, forward strand.
CCAGAACGTCAAAATCTCCGACAAACGAATTCGTTACACCGGGGGTAGGCAGCTCGAAGAATTCGAAGGCGAGCGAACCATCAGGGACGCGACCCTGCGAGACATCCGTGGTCTGCGGGCCGTAGAGCACCTGGTCTATCATATTCAAGCCGGCGTCGAACAGGCCTATCATCTCGCCGGTGGCGGAGAGCTTGAAACCCAGCTCGGAGGGATCGTTGCCGTCGTTGGGCCGGAGAACTGTATAACCTTCGCCCGGAATGAAGCTCAGCGCGAAAATCTGGTGCTTTTCGGCTTGCGTTACAGGATTGTCGGTAAGATACAGACCGCCTAATGAAACAGGGAGCGGATGCGGGTTGTAGAGTTCGATAAAGTCGTCCTCGAACAGCACTTGGCTGTCGGCGAGCCACTCGTTGATCTTCAAGGTGTATGGGTCTCCTAACGGCTGGGCCACATTGGCCGAGCCGAAGGTCATCCGATTGAGCTTCCACTCGCGGTCCCAGCCTACTCGCCCAATTGAGTAGTCGTTTATCTGCGGCCCGAACCGGACCGAATCTATCAAGTCCCGGCTGCCGTCCGGATTCGGCCTATCGTAGAGATACAGGGCCTCGCCGTCGGCCAACAGGGCAAACCCCAGGTGGTTCCTTGTGGTGGTAAGATCGCCATAGAGGATCATATAGCCGCCGGGGCTCATAGTTGTACTATAGACGCTGCCGGAGTTGAACTCAAACTTGGCCGGTTCGGCCGGGTCGTCACTAAGACTCATACCCGTCAGGTTAATCGAGCCGGGACCATCGTAATACAGTTCGATTATGTCGGGGTCGGCCCCGTGCGTATGCGCCAGGACTTCGTTGATAAGCAGATCGTAATGCGAGGTGTTGATGGTCCATGTGCGCGAAGCACTCGGGCCATCTTCGCTCTGCCACACGCCCGCCGAATTCTTGCCGATTGCATAAACCGTATAGGATCGGCCGTTAACAAGTCCCGTGAGCGTAATCGGCACGTCCACGGAAATCTCGGTGCTCCATGGGCCCGCAGGATTGTTCACCGAGTATTTGTAATGTGTAATGCCGGGGCCGCCAACGCTTAATGTAGCACTCCTGCGGTAAGTAATAGCGTAAGGCTCGCCGGAAATCGCCGCACCGGCCGGAACCGAGGCCCCCATATCAAGCCCCCAAGAACCTGTCCCAACGGCCCCGGAATCCGGTTTTAGACCGAAATCGCCGCCAGCCACATCAACGAGAAGGGGATCGGCATCGATATTGCCCACGCCAAAGCTGTGCCATGCGAATGAAATCAGCGAATGGTCAACACTTAAGTCGGTAGCGGCCTCA
>JAFGTU010000421.1 GCA_016933985.1 Sedimentisphaerales bacterium
CACTGCGAGAGCATCAACCTCGAATTCACCAACAGCATAACGCCCGACGATGTCCGCGACCTGCTCTCGACCGCCCCGGGCGTGGCCGTAATGGACGACCGCAAAAACAACCGTTTTCCGATGCCGATTGATGCGACAGGCAAAGACGATATTCTCGTCGGGCGGATTAGACAGGATGAGTCCCTCCCGGAGAATCGTGGCATCAATATCTGGGTGGCGGGCGACCAGCTCCGAAAGGGCGCCGCTCTAAATGCTGTTCAAATCGCCGAGAAACTGCTCTAATAGCCGCCATGGCGGTTCGCAAGATAAAGCTCATCGTTCAATACGACGGCAGCGCATACAGCGGCTGGCAGGTCCAGCCCGGCAAGCGGACCATCCAGGGCGAGCTGGTCGAGGCCGTCTCAAATCTTACCGGACGCAGAACCTTCGTCCACGGAGCCAGCAGAACCGATGCAGGCGTCAGCGCGCTCGGACAGGTGGCGCTTTTTGAGATAGAAAGCCCCATCCCCACGGAGAACTTCGCTGAAGCAATCAACGACCGCCTGCCGAAGAATATCGTAGTAACCGAAGCGACAGAGGCGCCTCGAGGATTCGATCTAATCAGCGGCCCGACAAGCAAGCTCTACCGATACACCATCTACGCCGCTCGGCGCAGGCCGGTCCTCGACTTGAACCGTTGCTGGCATTTGCCGATGAAGCTCGACACTCAGGCAATGCAGCAGGCCGCCGACCTCCTCATCGGGCGAAAGGACTTCAAGTCCTTCGCTTCGGGAAAGGATAAGCGAGAGATCACGGTGCGAACCATCTTCCGCTGCGAAGTGGTCGCAGAAGACAAGTGGATATATATAGATGTCGAAGGCGACGGGTTCCTGTACAATATGGTCCGCAATATCGTGGGCACGCTCGTCGAGGTTGGCACTGGCCGATGGAAACCGGAAAAGATAACCGAAATCATTGAAGCCAAAGACCGAACAGCAGCAGGCCGATTAGCCCCGCCAAACGGACTATGCCTGATGTGGATCAAGTATTAGAAGACAGGAGACAGAATACAGAAGACAGAATCTTGATACAACCGCAAGTAATGGGGAGAACCGGAAAATCATTCAAAGGTTTCCAAAAATCTACCTCGACACAAACCAGATTAGTCATATTTAAGTTAAGGACTATGATTATGGACAAGAAAGCGGCGAAGAGGTTCACTGACCTAATAGTCTGGAAGAAGGCTCACCAATTTGTGCTGGCTGTTTACCGATTGAGCGGCAAGTTCCCAAAAACAGAGATTTACGGCCTGACATCTCAGATTAGGAGGGCTGCCGTTTCGGTGCCGGCTAATATTGCTGAGGGTTTTAGAAAGCTGACAAATCCCGATAAGCTGCGGTTCATGAATATTGCGCAGGCCTCGCTCGAGGAATGTCGCTATTATCTCATACTGGCAAAGGATTTGGGATATGGGACTATCGAAGGATTGGATTCGCAGCTTACAGAAGTAAGCAAGTTGCTTTACGGTTACTCTGAGGCCATAAGAACCGGCGGGGAGGTATGAAATGTCGTTTTATCGAATCTCGTTAGCCGGTGTTCGTCGTTTATGGCAGTCTGGGCCCGCCATTCTGTCTCCTGTCTCCTGTCTTCTGTCTCCTGTCTCCTAAAACATGAAGATCGTTCATATAATAACACGTTTAATCCTCGGCGGGGCGCAGGAGAATACTCTTATTACCTGCAAGTTGCTGGCTGAGCGCGGACATGAGGTTACTCTGATAACAGGTCCTGCCATCGGCCCCGAGGGGGCCCTCTTTGAGCAGACCAAAGGCACCGCCTACAATACAATAGTCGTCGATAGGCTTCGGCGGGCGATTAATCCTTTCAATGATGTTCCGGCGTATCTGGCCATAAAGAAAATTCTGCGGCAATTGCAGCCGGATGTTGTCCATACCCATTCGGCCAAGGGCGGAATATTGGGCAGGCTGGCGGGGTATGCCCTTAAAGGAGAATGGGCCAAAGACCGCCCGGCCGTCGTGCATACGATTCACGGCCTGGCCTTCCATCCTTATCAGGGCAGTCTGCTCAACAAGCTCTACATCGCCGTCGAAAAAGCTGCTGCCGGGCGAACGGATTTCTTCATCAGCGTCGCCGACGCGATGACCGAGCAGGCCCTCGCAGCGGGCATCGGCAGGGCGGAGCAATTTGTAACAGCCTATTCAGCCATTGAGGAGGAGGCCTTCTTAGAGCCGATCCCGGAAGACCGAAGAGTGGAGTTTCGGGTCAAGTACGGAATCTCAGCCAACGCGGTCGTTATGGTAACCGTAGCCCGTCTCTTCGAGCTAAAGGGCCACGATTACATCATCGAATCGGCAAGAGAGCTTTCCAAGCGATTCAACAATTGTGCCTGGCTCTTCGTCGGCGACGGCAGCCTGGCCGATGCCTACAAGAAACAAGTGCTTGAATTGGGCCTCGCCGGCAGAATCAAGTTCACGGGCCTGCTCCAGCCGACCGAGATACCGTTAGCGTTGCAATCATCGGACATTCTCGTGCACTGTTCGCTGCGCGAGGGCCTCGCCCGAACCCTGCCGCAGGCGATGCTCTGCGCCCGACCGGCCGTCAGCTTCGACGTGGACGGGGCAAGAGAAGTCGTCAATCAAGACACCGGCAGACTGGTCGAGCCGAAAAACGTCTCGCAGTTGATTGAGGCCTGTGCGGAATTGATTGAAGATGCGCAGCTTAGAAAGAGATTAGGCGAACAGGGCAGAGAGTCGGTAAAAGAAAAATTCGCGCCGGATACGATGATCGATGTGATTGAAAACCTGTACAACCGCCTCCTGAGAGAATGAATGTCTAAATATTCAAAACGATTTAGGCGGTGGTGGATCACGTGTGCAGTTGCTCTGCTGATGTCGCGCGTAGTGATTATCGGTTGCGGGGGGGAGCTGGAACGGGTGAAGGTTTCCCGGGACAAGAAGGGATTTGTGTTAGACGGCTCGAAACAGAGGTTTCTGCCTTGGGGATTCAATTATGACCATGACGACGAAGGGCGGCTCATTGAGGACTACTGGCATTCCCAGTGGACAACCGTCGAGGAAGATTTCGCGGAGATGAAGAACCTCGGCGCAAATACCGTTCGCATCCACCTTCAACTCGGGAAATTCATGCACGGGCCGAACGACCCGAATGAAGCGTCGCTGCAACAACTGTGCCGAGTCGTTGAGTTGGCGGAACGGTTGGCTATGTATCTGGACATAACGGGGCTCGGCTGTTATCACAAGAAGGATGTCCCGGCCTGGTACGACGAGCTGCCCGAGCAGCAGCGATGGGTAGTGCAGGCGAAGTTCTGGGAGGCGGTCGCGCAGCGGTGCGCCGATAGTCCCGCAGTCTTTTGCTACGACCTTATGAACGAACCGACCGTAGGCGGCCGCGGCGAGAGAACCGAATGGCTCGGACCGGCCTTTGCCGGCAAGCACTTCGTTCAGTTCATTGCCTTAGACGAAGGCGACCGGACACGCTCGGCTATCGCCGTGCAATGGACTCGACAACTCTCGGAGGCGATTCGCAGACACGACAAACAGCATCTGATTACAGTGGGCCTGGTACCATGGAGCCTGCCGCGCAAGGGGCTGACCTCAGGCTTCGAACCGAAGAAAATAGCCGCAGAGCTGGACTTTCTCTGCGTGCATCTGTATCCGGAGAAGGGTAAGACGGCCGAGGCGATTGAGACGCTCAAGGGCTTTTGCGCGGGAAAGCCGGTAGTAATCGAGGAGACTTTCCCGTTGAAATGCTCGGCGGCCGAGTTTGGCCGGTTCATCGAAGAATCAAGCCCCTACGCCTGCGGATGGCTGGGATTCTACTGGGGCCTAACGCCCGAACAATGCAGGCAGCGCGGCCGCATAGCCGATATGCTGACGTTGGGCTGGCTGGAATTCTTCGCGAGAGAAGCGAATAGACGGTGAATAACGAATGTGGAATGTCGAGTTCCGAATGATGAACATTTTGTTTGGGAGTGGCTGCTATGGCAAATGACAGGATTTCTCGGCGAAGGTTTCTTCATGATATGACGGTCGCTGGTGGGGCGATAACGGCTGGGATTGGAATAAAAAGGGCCGAGCCGGCAAACACACAGACCAGGCTGCATTTGGCGTGCAACCAGTATCCCTGGCTTGTGTTCTACCAAAGAGAGGGCAAGGATTTCAGCAAGTCGTTGGATGCCGGGCTTACCGAATTGGCCGCCAGCGGCATGGACGGCTACGAACCGCTTGTCACAGCTCCGGCCGAGATTGACACGCTTGCCCCGCTGCTGAAGAAGCACCGCCTGGAGATGCGCTCCTTGTACGTCAACAGTACGCTGCACGAGCCCGATACCGCGGAAAAAAGCGTCGATGAGGTGATGGCGATAGCGACGAAGGCCAAAACGATCGGGACCAGGATAATAGTGACGAATCCCAGTCCGATCCGCTGGGGAGGGCCGGAGAATAAGAACGATGAGCAGCTCGAACTGCAGGCCAAGATGCTCGACAACCTCGGCAAGCGACTGAAAGCAATAGGGCTGACGCTCGCGTATCACAATCATGACATCGAGCTTCGCAATGCCGCCCGCGAATTTCATCACATGATGGTCGGAACCGACGCCAAGCATGTTACTCTGTGCCTGGATGCTCACTGGGTCTATCGAGGCGCAGGCAATTCGGCCGTTGCCCTGTTCGACGTGCTAAAGCTCTACGGCCCGCGAATAACCGAGCTCCACATTCGTCAATCGATCAAAAACATCTGGAGCGAGACGTTTGCCGCCGGAGATATCGACTACCCGAAACTTGCAGACTATCTCCTGAATATAGGCGTTCGCCCTCACATAGTGGTCGAGCAGGCCGTCGAAAGCGGAACGCCCAAGACGATGCCGACAATAGAGGCATTTCGCCAGAGCAGCGCCTACGCTCGCCGCGTATTTGCTGCATTCGGACAGGGGTGAGATAGTCTTCTGAGGCCGGCGGCCGTCCCGCGATTCTGTTATCGCCATAACAAGCCCTTGCGGATGGTCTGCCGCGCCGACGTTCCGTTATCAGCTCGGACATAAACGCATATAAGCGAGCACGACAATAATAACAAGCACGATAACGGTGACGATTGTTTTAATCCAGTTCCTTCTGCTCATAAGCAGCGACCTTCGCTCAGATATGCTTTCCAGAGAACACCTGAATGCTATTTTTTCTCCATCTCGATTTTGAACCTCTGGTCCTCACCCTGAACCAGCGAAATATTCTTGAATTCCACCCATTGGTATTCGTTTTCTTTTCCGGTTTTAACACCAAGCTTCAAGGTCGTCTTTTTTTACGACTTTTTGAAAGAGGAGCCTTCGGTTCCGAATTCGCCCAGCACCCTATTCCCGTATCGGTCGCGAAGGAGCACCATTGGCAGCAAATCCCCGCGCAGATGCCTGCGATCACGACTATAGTGACGGCAAGTTTTGCCCAGGTTCTCTTTTCCATTGACGATTGCCTTTTATAAGTCAATCAGGATAATCGAGTAGGGGTGAATTTGCAAGACGCCGGTGGCTAGTGTGGAAGTAGGTTGTTACAATGTAGGGTAACAGCTATGAAGACTTGGCAAAAACAGCTTTGGTTGTTCTTTGTGGCCCTGGTGTTCGCACTGCTGGCCCGGACCGTGACTGCTGAGATTCTGTACGTGGACAGCATAATCGGCAGTGATGAAAATGCGGGTAAGAAGAAAAAGCCGGTGAGGACGATACAGCAGGCGGCGGCAATGGTTAACGGCCGAACAGAAAAGGGCCCAACCACAATCAAGATAGCACCTGGGGTTTATAATTTTGACAAATCCGTAGTATTCGAGAATAAGCGCGCTTACACGGAAAAGGATCGCTTGACGATAGAAGCCTCCATTCTGCCTGACGACCCGGGGTGGAAGCCGACACTGATGCCGGCGATATTATCCACGGAGGACCCTCGGCAGGCGGGAAAGGGCGAAGGATTGACGGAGACATACGGGATCAAAATAAAGATGAGCCACGTTACAATGCGCGGCCTGAAATTTCTCGGTAATCCGGCAGTGAACAACTGGCATTGTTGTGTTGAGCGAGTAGGCGAAAAGCTGGATGATTTGATTGTAACACAGTGTATGTTTGTCGGTGACAGGGACACCTTGAATGTATATTGTGCAACACTGGCGACCGGAGACAGATTTGTGCTCGACCATGATGTTTTTTACAACTGCCATGCCTGTGTGGTATTCTGGGACGGTGTGCAAGGAATCGGGGGGACGGGCAATGCCATGAGACACTGCATTGTGGATGGCGCCTACATTTCAGGTGTCTGGACGTGCCAAACGGCGGAAGACTTTGAATTCCACCACAATATTATCACGCGTTGTGAGTACTTTTGGCTGCGCAAACGCGCCGATATGCAGACGTACGGAGTGTATGATTGCATTGTCACCGAAAACAAATACTATTCGGGCTATGGAGTCGCCGACGGCGCGACCGGCCAAACCGGACCAGAAGTGGCTTTCGTGGAAAAGAACGTTTTCAAAGAAGGCGAAATCCGGTTGGAGAAAAACAAGGAAGCGAGAGACTATCTGCACGTTCCTGATGGCGAGTTTGGAGGCGACCTTGATGCAGGACTATTCAAGAAGAAGCAGAGACCATGAGGAGTTATAGGAAAGAGCTTTGGTTCCACGTTGAGAACCGGCGCGAGTTCATCAATATCACGCCGCAGGTCGAGCAGTGCCTGGCGGAGAGCGGGATCAAGGAAGGCCTGCTGCTCTGCAATGCGATGCACATTACCGCCGGCGTATTCGTAAACGACGATGAGTCCGGCCTGCATCAAGACTTCGAGGTATGGCTCGAGAAGCTCGCGCCGGAAAAACCTTATTCGCAATACCGGCATAACGGATACGAGGACAACGCCGATGCCCATCTCAAGCGAAGCATAATGGGCAGGGAGGCGGTCGTTGCCGTAACGGCGGGCAAGCTCGATTTCGGACCGTGGGAGCAAATCTTCTACGGAGAGTTCGACGGAAAAAGAAAGAAACGAGTGCTCGTCAAGATTATAGGAGAGTAGTCCGGCGACTATATGGGTATGCTGTTTTTCTTAGGTCAGGTAATAGGGATATCGCTTTCGGGTGTGATGGCGCCGGGGCCGGTCACGGCAACTACGATTGTGATGGGCTCTCGAAATCGCTGGGCCGGCGCGCTTATTGCCGTCGGGCACGGGATTGTCGAGTTTCCACTGATTGTCCTGATTGTCGTTGGGCTTGGCACGATACTTAAACTGCCAGCCGTTCAGATTGCCATCGGCCTGGCAGGGGCCGTATTCCTGTTCATGATGGCCTCCGAGATACTCTGGAGCTCGCAAAGCGCCGATCAGCAGTGTGCCGGCAACGTTAAAGGCAATCCCATTTTAGCAGGCGTAGCCCTGACGGCCGGCAATCCGTACTTTCTCTTGTGGTGGGCGACTATCGGCCTGGGCCTGGCAACCCGCGCGCAGCAATTGGGGATATGGGCATTTGTAGTCTTTGCGGTTGTCCACTGGCTGTGCGATTTCTTCTGGCTCACTGCGCTATCGTGGGCAACCTATAGAGGCTCAACGCTGCTGGGCACACGGATTTTGAATATTGTACTCATGGTCTGTTCGGGAGCACTCAGATTCTTCGGCATTATCTTCGCCTATGGTGCGCTCGCAACGCTGATTGAGGTCTTGGGAACCTGAAGTAGTGTTTTGCCGCTCTTGATTCGCGGGGCCGCCATTGCATATACCCTGCTCAATGCTGCACTACAGCATCTCAAGCGGCTGAGGGCCTTCAATCTGCTCGGAACTCTCATCCGCGACGTCCCTCGTCCCCGGCTGTTTTCTTGGGGGCGACTTCGGCCTGACGCTTCTTGTGTTCTGGCGGTCGTCCTTGAGGATTTGCATTACGGAGTACTTCTCCAATGTCGAACGCTGGGCATTCATTATCAATTCCAGCTTGTCGCCTCCCTCGCGCATTGATTGCGCGAAACCGACATCAGCCACGGCGACCGCGATCTCCGACAGCTTGATCTTGGACGGGTCCCTGGCGGGAACGTAGCCTGCGCGGGGATCGGAGGTCTTGACCACAATACCTTTCTCGACGAGGCGGTCAAGCATCTTCCGTCCGAACTCCGGCGGGAGATCCAATACTCCGCACAGAGCTTCCGCTTCAAGCGGCCCGGCGCCTTGCTCGAAGACCTCGGCGATCGTCCTGACAACATTGATGGCGGTTATATCGTTGGCGATGAATTGCTTCTCGTTCTGCCTCGCTGCCGCCATATCGGCGGCGTCAAGAGTCGAGAGGTGCTGCGTCGTATAGGTCACCTGCAGCCCGAACAAGACGATCAGCCAGGTCACAAAGATCCAGAAGACAGCCAGCGGCACCAGACCGACGACGCCGTAAATCTGGCTGTACGGGATGAACCGGTGGACGTATTCGGCGAACCCCCACTTGGCGAACATCCAGAGCAGTGCCGCGCAGCACGCGCCCCATATTGCCGGGCGAAAATGCACTTTTGTGTTCGGCAGCAGACAGTAAAGCCAGAAAAGCACAAACGCAGCGACGCCGTAATATGTTAGCGTCGGGCCCAGCCGAGAGACTGAAAGAATCGTCCGCTGAATGTCGCCGACCGGCTTGTACCGGGCGCTGACATATACGCCCAGCCCGATCAGAAGCGGTCCGAGCGTCAAAATGGCCCAGTAGTTGATGATCCGGTGCACAAAGCCCCGGCCCTTGACGACGTGCCAGATGTTGTTAAACGTCTTCTCGATCCTTGAGAGCAGCGCCAGCGCTGCCCAGATAACGATGATGGCGCTCAAAAACTTCACCGACCCCGTATCGAGCCCCTCGTAAAACTGCTGGACTATCCGGTCGAGATGATCGGTGAGCATAACCTCCTGAGCTTCTTCTCCTCCGTTGTTGATCGAATACTCAATCCCACTGAGTTCGAGATGATCATAAACGAGCTTCTTGACGTTTTGTCCGATCTCGGCTGCCCCGAGAGAGTTGAACAGTAGAAGGATAACGATCGCAAGCGGAACGATACCGAAAATAGTGTAGTACGATAGCGCCGCTGCGACCTGTCCCGCCCGGTTCTTCTTGAGCAGTCTGGCGCAGTGCGACCAGAGCTTCACCTGAAAGACGACAAACCGCCCCGCCTTGCCCAACTGCACCGTGTGATTCGAAAAAAGGGCTTGCCATATAGTCGTCCCTCTCAACTTCGAGACGAATCCCCTAATTATCTCTGGCCTGTTATTCGTATCTTGAACCATAGGTTATAGCCTTTGTTCTCAAGTTATTTGAGTAATCCATCGAGAAGACCCTTGCCCTCTTTATCAAGAAGACCTTTGAGAGTGTTCTGGAGTATGTTCTCGCCGAGTTTGCTCTTGTCGAGCACCGGACTGTCAATCGTTCCTGTCAGCGGCAGCGTCATCGCTACTCCGCTTATCGGCAGTTCCACCTGCATATCCAGGCTCTTGTCCAGACCGACACGGCCTCTGTAATAAACGGACCACTTGCCCAAATCCATTCGCATAGCGTCATCGTACCGGAGAAATCCGTCCTTCACCGTAAAATTAGTCGGATGGACAGTGGCAAGCGAATAACTCTGCGCCAGTCCAAGCAGCTTGAAAAACTCTCCCAACACGCCGACCGGCGTAAATCTTACATTCGCCATCGCAAACGACCCCGTAACCTGTAGCCTCTTCGCACTTTCCGGCCCTAAAGGCGCCTCAAGCTTCTCCGCACTTAAATCAAGAGTCCCGCCCACTCCGAGCGCATCTTTGAATGCCGGGTTGAGAAAGGCAAACACGCCCTTGAATTCACGGCTCAGCGTCTCGTTGATTTGGATTCCCTTCATTGAGATTGGCTGCGGTATACTGATAACTGGCGAAGGCCCCGTGAAATCCGCCCTTCCGCCGAGAGAGATCTGGCCCCCGTTTGCAGACGTTGTGAAAGGCGCGATTGTAAGCACGCCCTTGGCGAACTGCGCCTTGACGTCGGCCCGCCCCACATCAAAGCCCCTATAGCCGGCCTTATCGAAGCCGAATGTGCATTGGCTTGTGCTCAGATTGGCCATGAGTCTGTTCGGATCATCGGCTGGGTACTGGCTCGCAAACTCCACGGAGGTCGTTCTCTTCCCTTCGAACTTCACATCCTGCGAGAGGTAGCCGGAGACCATGTCTCCGACGGCGGCTGCATCATATTTGAGACCGGCCTTGCCCTTTAGCTGGGATTGCCCGTCTTTGCTCACATTGGCCAAGTCCAGGTCAGCTTCTATGGCGTCGCTGAACATCTTGGCCTTGACAGCATACTGCTTTTCCGTCGTATTGACCACCGCATCGCCCACAAGCGAAACCTCCGATTGCTTGAAAGGCTTCTGCCCGGCAGAGCCGTACTCGATGTTCCTGATCTTCGTGTTCCCGGTCGCGATCTTGTACGTGTCTTTCTGAGAAGTGATATCGATTTGCGCCTCGGCGATACCTCTGAGCACCTTATCCTCGCTAAGCGAGCCGAATACCACGGCGAACGGACGCAGCTTGGCGAGGTCGATACTGCTGGCGTTCACGCCCAGCTTCATCGCCTTCTTGGACTCTGCGCCTAACGGGATGACACCGTCCTTGACATTGACCTTCCCGAAAGATGCGTCCGCCGTCACGGTATTAAGAGCGAGGATGTTCTGTTCCTGGTCGATTTCAAAGCCAAAGCTCAGTGCCGCTTTCGGCTCGGAAGCCGTAACGTTGTTCGGCGAGCTGATCGCAAGATCCGTCACCTGCGCGTCTCCGTTGACCGTAATGTGATTTGGCTCGATTGTGATCTGCCCGGTCTCGACGGTGCGGCCCGCCAGCTTGTATCCCCCCAGATCGACGAACTGCCCCAGCTCCGATTGTAGCTTCGCCAGGTCCATATCCGCATCATACCGAATATCCTTCATAGTCCCGCTGGCCTTGATATTGGCAAATGACGACGTCACGCCGGCCTGGTCGAACTTCACCGTATCCTTGTCCTCGGACAAGAGCACACGCGCCTGGACGGGCTGGGAAAGGGCGACCGGCTTGCCTGAAACCGTGCCCTTCAACCCGCTCAAATCGGCGACGGTCTTGATCTGCTTCTTGCCCCCATCCGTAACAGTCTGAATCTCTCCGGTGATTCTACCCGACGTTATTTCGGTCCCTTCTTTAAGCCCCAGCGTGTTCGGCATCAAAGACGCGACCGCGGGAAGGTCGCAATCAAAACTGCCCTTAACGTCGGACTCCCAAAGAGGTTTCAGATTGTCTTCGCCCGCCCAATCGGTAGGCACGGAGCCTGAAAGACTCAGCGACGCCCAGTCGGTCTTCAGCTTGAGACTGTCGATGCTGATTGATTTATCCTTCGCGGCGACCTTCACGTCGGCGTCGAGGACTTTGGTCTGGAATCTGTCGCCTTTGAGCTGCGGCGCCGTCACGTCCAGGCCGCTGCCCGTAATCTTCCCCGTAACGTTGGCCGGTCGTCCGTTCTTGATTTCGCTCTTCAGATCCGCTGAGAGCCTGCCCCTGCTCTTGACCTCCGTCCCGCTCAATGCGAGAAGCGGCTCGATGGATTCGAGGTCCAAATCTTTGACCTTCACCGCCAGGCTCCCCGTGGCTCCTTCGAGCGTCCAGCCCTTTCCTTTTTTCGGCTTGACCGGAGTGACGTCAGCAGCCGCCTGAATCTCAGACGCGCCCGCCTTTGCCGCCAGTATCGTATCAAGCTCCAGAGTCGATGTCTTGCCGGGCGCGCGCAGACCTATCTTGGAATTAATGCTCGAAAGCTCCGCGGTCCGCGCATGGGCGTCGGTGACTTTCACGCTGCCGTCGTTGATAACCACGTCGGTAACAAGTGCGATGCCCGCCGCCTCCGTCGGAACCGAACCAGGCTGAGGGGCGGCAGGGGAAGCGGACGCCGGCTTGTCTTTCAGGTTTATTTCGACTCTGGGCTCGTCGATGGTCGTTGTCCCGAAGGAGAGGTTGCCTCCGATCAGCTTGGCATAGTGCGGCTTGGTGTGAATCTGCTTAACCTTCACCGACACTTGCCCGCTGCTGTCGTCAAACGACAGGCCTTCAACCTTGACGCCTTTCAACCAGCCAACCGACAAATCGGCAAAATCGGTGCGCCCCGCAACGCTCCGGTTGATCTTCGCCAGGAGATACTTTCTAAATCCCTCTGAGGACGCCACCACCGGAGCGCCCAAAAATACGACCACCAACAGAAGCAACAGCCCCGCCAGCGACCATTTGACAATCCTTCTTGCCCGCGACTTTCTCACGAGTGCGTTTTTGGGCGTGTTCTGAGCATTCATGACTTCTGACCCCTAAATAAATAGTTAACAATGTTTGAGCCGGATACCTTTTGCCATGCAAGGGCCGGCGCTAACCAAGTATAGAACGCCGCGCCTGCCCGGGGCAATAGCATAACATCTGCCAACTACCGTCCCTGTCGCTGTCACACGCAGCCTTCGTTCCGCAGACAAGACTACGTATTGCACGGGCTCACTCGAGCATTATCTCGTCCGCTTTTTGCCTTACAACCTCATCGACCTTGTCGGTATATACCTTGGTCTTGTCATCGACCTGTTTCTTGCCGTGATTTAGGTCGTCTTCGGTGATTATCTTGTCTTTTTCCTGCTTCTCAAGATGTTTGATGGCGTCTCTTCTGATATTCCTTATATTCACTTTGGCCTGCTCGCCGGCATGCTTGGCCTGAACCACGAGCTGCTTTCTGCGCTCCCCGCTCAGCGGTGGAATATTCAGTCTGATGATCTTCCCGTCGATAATCGGGGCGATGCTCAGGTCGCTGGTTTTGATGGCCTTTTCGATTTCCTTAACCGAGCTCGGGTCGAAAGGCTTGATGACTATCATGTCAAATTGCGGGGTGGCCAGAGTCGCCATTTGTTTCAGTGGCGTGGGAGTCCCGTAAAAATCAGCTCTTATGTTCTCCACCAGGGCCGTCGAGGCCCTGCCGGTTCTGACGGTCTTCAACTCATCGTGAAAGGAGTCCAGAACCTTCTTCATCTTATCTTCTGTTTGTGAGACAACTTCTTTGGTTGGCATATTCAATCTCCGCAATCAACAGATCAGAGTCCCGACCTTCTTGCCGCAGAGGGCGTCGGTTATATTGCCCGTCTTAAAGATATTCAGAACAATCACCGGGATATTATTCTCCCGACAAAGGCTGATTGCCGAATGGTCCATTATTCGAAGGTTCTTGTTTATCAGGTCTTCATACGCCAGCTTATCGAAAAGCTTCGCGTTCGGATGTTTCTCCGGATCGTCGCTGAAAACCCCGTCCACTTTCGTCGCCTTGATCAGCACGTCCGCCTCGAGTTCCGACGCCCTCAGGGCCGCGCAGGTATCGGTTGTGAAGAAGGGATTGCCCGTGCCGCCGGCCAGAATCGCAACACGCCCGTTCTCCAGGTGCCACAGAGCCTTTCTGCGGATAAACGGCTCGCACAGGGCATTGACCTCGATCGCGCTGAGAACCCGCGTCGGCTGGCCAAGCTTCTCAAGCGTCTCCTGCAGTGCGCAAGCATTGATGATAGTGGCAAGCATACCCATGTAGTCCGCAGTGTTCCTCGGTATCCGGGATTTTTGCGAGAATGTAGTGCCCCTGATGAAGTTGCCCGCTCCGACTACGATTGCGACCTGAGGCCCAAGCCTGCACAACTGAAAAACCCGCTCGGCAATGGACTCCAGCGCCGACCCCTCAATTCCAAAACCACCCGGTGTGCAGAAACTCTCACCCGAAAGCTTCAACAAAACGCGTCTGTACCTGCTCTCGGCCATAAGTTACGTCCCTGCTGTGCCGAATCCCGCATCTTGCGGGATAATTCTACATCGGGCTGCGAAAAAGCCTGTGCCGCCGGAAACCGATTACCCATCGTCTGCCCTGTTCTTATCCTACTTCAAAGCGGACGAATTCCTTTATTGCGGCCTTCCCGCCGGCCTCCCGGGCAGCCTCGCTGACCAATTCGCCCACGGACTTGCTGTCGTCCTTAACGAACGGCTGCTCGAGAAGGCAGTTTTCGGCGAAGAACTTGCCTATTTTTCCTTCGACAATCTTCTCAACGATCTCTGGCGGCTTGTTCTTTACCTGCTCGGCGAAGATGCCCTTCTCGCGTTCGATCGTCGCGGCGTCAATGCCGTCCCTATCGAGAGCCAAAGGCTTCGTCGCGGTAATATGCATCGCAATATCCGCCGCAGCCTGTCTGATATTCGCGGCCCCGGCAACCTTGTCGTCGCTTGTCTCGATGAGCACCATCGTCCCCACTTTGCCGTTGAAGTGGACGTATGTGCCTATCAATCCGCAGCCGCCGAGTGAAAATCGCTGAAAATCGCCGATCTGCATCTTCTCGCCCGTCTTGCTGACCGTCTCGGTGAGCACGTCCTGGAACTTCTTGCCGTCGATTTCGGTCTCCAGGATACTCTCGGCGCCCTTATCGGCGGCGCACTTCTCGGCGTAATCGAGCAGCTTTTCCGACGACGCAACGAAATCGTCGCTCTTCGCCACGAAATCGGTCTCGCAGCAAAGACTCGCAAGGACGGCGCTCCTGCCGTTAGAGGCGGTGCGGCAAACGACCAGACCCTCAGATGTCTCTCGCTCGGCTCGCTTGGACAATGTCGAGAGCCCCTTCTTCCTCAGAAGGTCTATGGCCTTCTCAAAGTCCCCGTTGCTTTCCGCAAGGGCCTTCTTGCAATCCATCATTCCCTGTCCGCTCATCTTTCTGAGCTTCATTACCGTGGAAGCTGAGATTTCCGACATTCGGTTGACTCCTATTTCACATTTCCTGCTTGATGTATATCGAAACTTGCTCCGGCAAAATCTTTCGGAATACTCGCTGCCATTCGCCGGGGCTCCGCTTCTCTGCATACTGTGATGATGCGTCCAGATATCCGACTGATTCCGTGCTCGAAAGGCTCAATTGATCAGGTCCCCGGCTTTGTTTGTTCAGGCACGCTTTCGGCAAGCCCCGGCTCCGAATTTGAGACAGCCTTCTGCTCAACAGATGCAACAGCATCAACTTGTATGGCGTCTTCTCCTGCTCGGCTCCCGGGCGAAGCCTGCGCCGACGCCGTACCTCGCCCCGCCGCAGTCCTTCTCGAAGGACGCGCCTTTCGTGGGCGGGGCGGCAAAGGCTCCCGACGTGCCGAAACCATCGTTTTGCCAATCGCAACCGCATCGGCAAGCTCTTTCAGTATCAGATCGACGGCCCTGATGGAATCGTCGTTGGCGGGAATCGCGATATCGACCATATCCGGATCAGAGTCCGTGTCAAGCAGCGCCACTGTTGCAATGCCGAGCTTCCTCGCTTCTCTCAAAGCCAAAGCCTCCTTGCGAGCGTCCACCGCAACAAGCGCTCCCGGCAAACGAGTCATCTCTCGCACGCCGGAGAGGTTCGCCGTTATTCGCCGCGTCTCTCGTTTCAACCTTGATGCGTGCTTCTTGCTCTCGGCTTCGAGCGATCCGTCTTCAGCCATACCCTCGAGCTGCTGGAGCCTTTGCAATTGCGACCGTATGGTACGAAAGTTCGTGAGCGTCCCGCCCAGCCAACGGTGCGAGACATAGTGCATTCCGCACCTCTGAGCAGCCCCTTCAACCGCCTTCTGGGCCTGACGCTTGGTGCCCACAAAGACCACATCCTTCCCGGATGAGACGATTTCTACGAGGAGTTTCTTCGCTATCAGCAGATTCCTAAGGGTCTTCTTGACGTCTATGATATGAATATTGCCTCGCTTGGCGAAAATGAAGGGTTCCATCTTGGGGTTCCACCGACTGACCCCATGCCCAAAATGCACCCCTGCGTTAATCAGTTCACGAGCAAGCTCTTGAGCCACAAAAATCCTCCAAGAAAATTCATAAAAATCAGTTTCCCGGCCACCTTTGGACGGTTAAACACACATCACTACCCCAAATCAAGAAATGTGTCAAGGATTTTTGGGGGAAGTTTTTTGGCCAAATTCGGGAATATTTTGACGTTCCCTGCGTGAAAAACGCCGTTTTCCCGTATTCTACGCAATAAAAACGTTACAACAGAAGGAGCGAAACACCGAAAACCGCCCTAATACCATACCGTGATTATGATGTTGGGCTCTGTCTTCTTAGCCTGTATCTCGCCCGTAACCACGTTTGTACGCTTTATTGAGATGCCGGGGTTTTCCTTCAGCCAATTGCATATCTGCTCATCAAGAAACTCAATAGCCCCGGGGTGCAGCTTCGTGAAGAAAGTTTTCACTCCTGAGATTCGGTCCGACGAGACTACCCTGGCAACCGGCTTTCTTACAGCCATTCTGGGCGGCTGCATTTGCGCCGCTGCCGTGGGAGGCTGGCTTGCCGTGCGAACCACGCCCGCAGACGGTGCTGGACCGCCCAAATTCAAAGGGGCGTGCGAAACATTCGCCCTGCTCGGTGCGGCGACATTCTCCAGAGGAATGGGTTTGTCAAAGTTCTCAAGGGGAATGGGTTTGTCGAGGTCGTCCTTCGATGGAATGGGGCGATCAAGGTTAGCAGCAGCAGGGTTCTTGAAGTTCGGGCTATCCATAAGTTCTTTCCTCCCGTAGAAATCAATATTGCCACACACTCGACGGCCAGCGCACTCTACAGGCTCAATACCGATAGAACCAGGCTCAAAAAGAATCTTGACCTTGCATCTTCGGTTTCAGGGGCAGGACCCACATCTTTGCTCACGCCCGTTGGAGGATTCGACGAGAAACTGACCTTGTTCCGCTCGGATGCTTCACCAAGTCCATTGGCCGTCGGCGACGCCGAGTGCCCATCCGTGGTCTGGCCAGCGCCCTTGTTCTCGTTGGACCCGGGCCTGACAGTAATGTCCCCGCCCTTCGCACCATCGTCGGCAGGCGTGCTGTTCTGTACAGGTTCGGAATTCTCCTTGGCAACTGCCGCATCACCCTGCTCTGCTGGTTTGGCCGGTGCCGGCTTGTTGGGATCATCTCCCTCTGTCGCCGGCTTCTGATCTTTGGTTGCAGGCGAACCCTCGGCCTTTGCTGAGCCGCCGCCGTTATCCTGCTCCGGCTCCGACTCCGCCGATGACTTGCCGATTATCTTCTCCGCCTCGGCAACCGCCCGATCTGCGGTCTGTGCCTTCGCTTCGGCTTCAGTCTTAATATTCAGGGCCTCCGCCATCGCAGCTTCCGCAGCCTTGACCTTGGCATCTGCCTGGGTCTTGGCCGCCTCGGCGGCCTTCGTCGTCTGCGTAGCGTCCGCGATGGCCTTCTCGGCCGCGACCTTTGCTGCGTCAGCAGCCTTGGCCTTGTCATCTGCTTCGGTCTTGGCAGTCTCGGCGGCCTTCGCAAGGGCTTCAGCATCGGCTTTAGCCTTGGCAGCCTCTTCCTTCGTCTTGGTCGCGTCCGCCGCCACCTTTGCTGCTTCGGCCTGAGCAGCTTCCGCCGCCTTGACCTTCCCTGCAGCGTCCGCAGTGGCCTTCTCGGCCTCGGCTTTAACAGTCGCGGCATCCGCAATCGCTTTGTCGGCGGCGGCCTTGGCTTCGTCGGCGGCTTTGGCTTTGTCATCAGCCTCGGCCTTTGCCGCCACCGCTTCGGCTATCATCTTTTGAGCCTCGGCCACTATCCTTGCAGACCGCGCCTTGGCTATTTCTGTCTCGCTCTCGGCTCTTTCTATGCGATCTGCGGCCTCCCTCGCCGCATTGCGGGCGACAGCCTTCTCCGCCTCAGCCTCCAAACGCGCCTCTTCAGCATCCTCAAGTATCTGCTCTTCTTTCCTCTCTCTCGCACTCGTCCCGAATGGATCAAGACCCGACTCTTCACTATCTATAGCCTCGCCGCGCTGCCTCTGGACCCTTTCCACCATCTCTTCACGCGGAATGCCCCCCGTCGAGATCGTCGGCGTCAGAATGAAAATCGTCTCGACCGCACGCTCCTCGAAATCTCTGCCTGAGAACAGAATGCCAAGTAGAGGAATGTCTTTAAGCCCCGGAATCCCGCGAAAAACGTCACGCCTCTCAACCTTGCGCAGCCCCCCGATTATAAGACTCTCCCCGGGCCTGATTCG
>JAFGTU010000422.1 GCA_016933985.1 Sedimentisphaerales bacterium
CGCCAAGTCGCCGCCTGCGCCGGCGTAGAGCCATAGCAGAATTCCATGTGCAGCACTATGTCGTTGACCTGCCCGATGGCTCCCTGGCTTATCAGGCTTTTGGCCCTCTGGTTGTATGCGTTCTCAGTCATCATGTGGTCCACGGCCAGGCTGACGCGGTGACGGCGTGATAGCTGCTGGAGTCGCCGTGCGTCCTTTAGAGTCGTTGCCATCGGTTTTTCGATGAGGCAGTGTTTTCCGGCCTCAATGGCTTCTTGCGCAATTGGAGCATGGGAACGGTTGTTTGTCGCGATGAAGACAGCTTCAAGCTGCGCGTCAGCAAGGACGTCCTCGACGGAATCATACCATCTCAGGCCGAGCTTCGCAGCAGTATCCTTCCTCGCCGGGTCTTTGTCTGTTACGCCGATCAGCTCAGCCTGAGGGTGTCCGGCAAAACGCTCAATATCGAGGCCGAAGCCTTCCCTGGCAATTCGGTTCTCCGCAATGCCGCCGAAGCCGATGATAGCGTATCTTACTTTGCGCACGGTAGTATCTACTCTATTTTGCGTAGGCCCGGATCACCTTCGCCAGAGCCGCGCCGATCTGCCGACAGTCCTCTTCTGAGAACGTAGGGAAGGCGAAACAGGTAAAGGTGTGGCTCTGGTGCCAGAGGGCGTTGGGCACTCGGACCTTGGTGTAATCGACGTTGGCCGGGTCAGTATATTCGGTTGACTTGAAGGGGAAGCCGCTCCTGCCGAATGCGTTATGCTCAGTGTAGGCCTTCTCGGTGTGGCATTGGGGCCAGAAGACTCTCCAGCAAGGGGCGCCTTCAGCAGATGCGGCCCGTACGAATTGGTCGATATCGCAAGTCATGTTCTCAATGTCCAGTGAGAAAGCCAAGACATACCAGCCGTTCCGGCGCTGCGGCGTGTCAACCGGCATATACTTGACGGGCGGCAAATCCTTGATCTGGTCCATAATAATATGGGCGTTTCGTTTGCGGCGGGGCATGTTCCAGGTATCCATTCGTTCGAGCTCGGCCAAACCAATGGCCGACTGCATCTCGGTCATGCGATAGTTCCATCCGACTATGTTGTGGACATACGGCAGCTTCTGCTCCAATTCGAGGAGGTTCAGACGCATCTGAACATCGTAGCCGTGGTCACGAAAGCTGCGTGCTTTCCAAGCCAGATCCTCGTTGTCTGTGGTAACCATTCCGCCTTCGCCGCCCGTGGTGAAGGTTTTGTTCTGACAGAAGCTGCAAGCTGCAATATGGCCGAGCGTCCCGGTTTTCCTGCCCTTGTAGGCCCCGCCGAACGCCTCGGCATTGTCCTCAACGACGTAGAGGTTGTTTTGCCCGGCGAAGTCCAGGATCGGATTCATGTCGCAGACGTTGCCGTATAGGTGCACGGGCATTATCGCTTTGGTCCGTTCATTCACGAGGTTCTCGGCTGATTCAAGGCTGATGCAGTGATCCTCGATATTCACATCGGCGAACCTAGGCACCGCCCCGGCCTGCACTATTGAGAAGCTGCTGGCGATGAACGTATAGCTTGGCACGATCACTTCATCTCCCGGTCCGATTCCGAGAGCGCTAAGGGCGACGTGCAAGGCGGATGTCCCCGACGACGTGCTGACGGCAAACTTGCTGCCCTGCCACTGGGCGAACTTCCTTTCAAACTCCATGCCCTTGTGGCCTGTCCAATAGTTGACCTTGCCTGATCGCAAGACGTTTTCAACGGCTTTAATCGCCTTTTCATCGAACTCGGGCCATGGAGGCAGCTTGTTTGTAAGCGTCTTTGGGCCGCCTTCAATTGCCAATTTATCAGACACCTTGTCTTCCTTTCACCAAGAGAAGCCAACCGCCAGAAGTTCGCATCGTGTCGTCTCCCATTGGTTAGACGGCAACGAAGCGAACGGAGCCATGTCAAAGACCGCTTGAATGTTACCTGCCTGGCCGGGCGGACGCAAGTTGAACTTGGAGAAGGGTTGTGCTTGCCGGCGTGTTTTTTTCTTGAAAATCCGGTCGGCATCGGCTATACTGTTGTTTGTCGATGGCCGGGGTTGGGCGGCGGCCTTTTGGCTTTCAGCCGAATTCCGCGGCGGTCGAGATTTGCCGCTTTGGGCAGTGGGCGGCAAGAGGAAGATTAGAAATGGGAATCCGAAGCGAGACAGCAGGTTCTTTCGTTTTGCGGTTGTTTCTGCTGGTCTTTGGGCCGGCGGCGTTGTCGCACGCCGGCGAGATTCCGGCGTCGCCTTATTGGAAGGAGCGGATAGTCTTTCCGGGTGAGCCGTTTTGTGCCCCTATGACCGTCAGCAGCGAGCCTCGCTGGGTGAAGTTCATAATCCTCACGGAGCCATACGACCCCAACATCGCCTATTTCCAGGATTGCCGTGAGTATGCGTTTCACTACGACTTCGCCGCGGATCTGGTAACGCCGTTTGTCGGTATGACTCCGCAGCAGTTCGACCGGGCGACGTTGTATGAGAGCGGCCAGCAGGGCATTTTAGGCGCCGTGCTTATGCCGCCGGATACGGGCTGGCCCGAGCCGTTTCCATACCAGGAGTACGGCATCCAGCTCGTCCGCCGCGACCCGTACACGAAAGAGCAAGTCGCGGAGCTGTTCAACATCGTCAAGTCGAGCATCGAGGCCGAGCCCGGCGTGCAGGCCTTCTATTTCCCAACCTACGAGCAGATCGGGACCGCCGAGGCCAATAAGGACTGGCTGGAATCGCAAGGCATCACTATCAGCTCGGCGGCGCGCTGGGCGCCGGGCAACGTGGTCTATTCCAGCGGCTGGGCGCTGGGCAGGCTGAAGTACTTCGAGGGGAACAACATCGACCAAGCCTATCGGACCGGCCAGTTGGAGCCTAATGATATCCTGCTCACCGACGGCGTTCCCGCGGAGGTTCCGTTCGTTGCAGGGATAATCTCGCTTTCGCCGTCAACGCCGAATTCACACGTTGCTATTCTCGCCAGGGGTTACGGCGTGCCCTTTGTGTATCTCGCCCTTGGTGAGGACGCCGGGCGCGCGTGGGAATTTGTGGGCCGCAGGATAGTCCTGCGCGGATTCGAGGGATGGTACGATACCGACGTCAGGCTTATTGATATCGAGGGCGTTCTCGACGAGGGCACTATCGAGGAGATTCTCGAACTCAAAGCGCCGGCGGAGCTGGAGATTTCTCCGGTTGCCCATTACGGGGCATACAGCGCATCGACCGACGGCCTGCTGCCTTCGGATATCAAATACTTCGGGGGCAAGGCGGCCAATTTCGGAATCCTGCGGACCGCCATTCCCGACAACTGCCCCGTTGCGGCGGCGTTTTCATTCGAGTTGTGGAACGAATTCCTCGACCAGACGCTCGCGGTGGGCAGGACGCTGCGAGAGGAGATAAATGTTCGCCTTTCGGCTTACTCCTATCCGCCATATAATATGGGCGCGTTGTCCGCCGAGCTGCTCTACATACGCAACTTGTTCACGGCAACTTACCTGACCGCCTTCACCCAGCAGCAGCAGGATGCCATTATCGGCGTTTTGCAGGATCCACAATACTCCTTCGACCCGAGCCGGATGATTCGATTCAGGAGCTCGACCAACGTCGAGGACAGCAACTGTTTTACCGGGGCGGGCCTCTACGAAAGCTACAGCGGCTGCCTCGCCGACGACCTGGACGGCGACAGCCGCGGGCCGTGCATCTGCGATGCCAACCACTCAAATGAACGAGGCGTATTCAGGGCCATTAGAAAGGTCTTCGCAAGCTTCTACAACGACAACGCCTTCCTTGAGCGGCTGCGATACGGGATAAAAGAAAGCGACGTAGGAATGGCACTGCTGGTCCACCACTCTTACCCGGATGAAATCGAACTGGCCAACGGCGTTGCAACGGCGAAAAGGTGGTACGGCGACAACTGGGAGCTGAAGCTTGTCACTCAATTAGGCGCGGTTTCCGTGGCCAATCCGCAGGACGGCTCGATTCCGGAGGAAGTGACCGTGCATTGCTACGGATCGTCCATATACCTCACGTTGGACCAGCCGTCGAATCTCGTCCAGTTGGGGGCAACCGTGCTCGATTGGGATGAGGATTACAAAGAGCTGGCCGGCCTGCTCGTCGCCGCAGCCCGGCAATTCATTAGTGTCACCGGTAAGTCCGACCCTATCCTCGACTTCGAGTATAAGAAAGAAGCCCTTGAGAAGAAACTGAGCATAAAGCAGATTCGCGAGATCCCGCAGCCGGACACAACGCCCAGCGTGCCGACCTTCCTCATCAGCAAGCCTGTTGAGTATTGCACATTCCAGGGCGAATACGGGACCGTCTTCGCCAACCATCGGCTCAAATCCCGCTGGCTCTTCGAAACCAAGAACCTCTGGTTGTCCAAAGAGAGGCTGGCTGAGTCTCTCTACTCTAATCTGAGATTGGAATACCTGGACCGCGAACGTATCCGTACGGTCTCCGGCTCGCCGGAACTTTGGCCTTTTGCGTGGCATGATCTTGAAGACGGGTACACTACCTACCAGGTCAGGACGTTTGACGGGTGGCTGATGCATCACCTGCCAAATCGCAGGAGCTGCCGCCTGCACACCGATTACATTCCCATTCAGGCAACGCCGGCGGAGAATCCGATGCTGATTTTGGAGGATTTTTACCAGCCGCTTTTACAAGTCGTTTACGACTATAACGTTCCGACCTGGGATTACACCGGCCCGACCGACACCAATTTTGAGTCTGTTTTCCTCTGCTCGTGCCCCGAGCCCGAGCAGGGCGACCTGCTGCAGCAAAGGAATATCAAGCTGGACAGGGGAATTTCGATAGATATCTCGTTCTACTGGCCTCCGACGCCGGCAGGGCCGATAGCGGGCTATACCGCTCCTCTGGTTCGCTGGGTAGAGACGGTGATAACCGGCTACACGACCGAGCCGATTGTTCTTTACGGCTGGTACTCGCAGACCTATAAACCGGAACACCACAATTTCGCGGAACAGTTCCTCTTCGAGCCGCGGCTCGAGCCGAACCTTGCCCCGGAACTGTTGGAGGAATTGC
>JAFGTU010000423.1 GCA_016933985.1 Sedimentisphaerales bacterium
ACTGCTCACAAAAAATCATTTATCGACCAGATTGGGGACTTTATCCCACGTCCAAATAATTATGTGCGAAAGATATCCTACGTTATCAATTTGTATTATCCATCACTTGCCACATCCAAGGTGTATGCTCCGTAAAAGGGCCACATCGCCTGAACCTTGCCTGTAGGATCAGCTACAAACCAGCGGCCCTCTTGGCCGATTCTACCGTGTTGTAAAGCAGCATTGTTATCGTCATCGGGCCTACTCCGCCGGGGACCGGAGTAATAAACGAGGCCTTCTCTTTGACCGCCTCGAAATCAACATCGCCGACAAGGCGGTAGCCGCTCTTTTTCGTTGCGTCTTCGACGCGGTTAACGCCGACGTCAATGACGACCACGCCGTCTTTAACCATGTCCGCCGTGACGGTATTGGGCCTTCCTGCGGCGACTATCACGATATCGGCTCGCTTCGTGTGCTCAGCGAGGTTCTTCGTTCGCGTGTGGCAGACCGTGACCGTCGCGTTTCCGGTCGCATTCTTCTGAATGAGCATATTCGCCAGCGGCTTGCCCACGATATTGCTGCGCCCGACGATTGCGACCTCGGCCCCTTCGAGTTTCACGCCGCTGCGAATCAGCAGTTGAATCACACCGTGAGGAGTGCACGGCAGGAACGTCTTTTCACCTACCACCATCTTGCCCACGTTCATCGGATGAAACCCATCGACATCCTTTGCCGGGTCGATAGCCAGGAGGACGTCAGCTTCGTTGAGGCCCTTGGGCAGGGGCAACTGGACCAGTATCCCGTTGATCTTAGGGTCTTTGTTCATCTTCTCAACCAACGCCATCAGATCCTCCTGCGACGTATCGGCGGGCAGACGATTGTCGTCGGAATAAAGCCCGATATCTTCGCAAGCCCGCTCCTTGGCCGTAACGTACGACTGCGAAGCAGGGTCCTCGCCCACCAAGATAACGCCCAAACCCGGCACGATGGCCTGTTGTTTGAGCCTGGCCACCTCGTCCTTGAGTTCCGCCCGCATATCGGCGGCAACCTGTTTTCCGTCAATAATTCGTGCTGTCATAATCTTACCCAATAATCAATTATCAATTTAGAAAAGCCCCTGTACCTTTCCCGTCTTTACGTCCACGTCAATCCGCCGGAATGCAGGATCGGACGCGGTGCCCGGCATCAGCTTGATCGCGCCGGCCACCGGAACGATAAAGCCGGCCCCCTTATAGACCAGGATGTCTTGAATCGGAAGCTCCCAGCCGGTGGGTCTGCCTTTCACATCGGGGTCGTGCGAGAGGCTCAGGTGCGTCTTGACCATGCACGTCCCCAGCGTCTTGCTGACAGGGTCGGCTTCCATTGCCTTGGCCTTCTTCAAAGCCTCGTCGCTGTACGTTACGCCATCGGCCCCATAGACTTCCCTCGCTATCAATTCAATCCTTTTTCGCAGGGGCGTTTCGAGGTCGTAAAGGAATCTGAAGCTGTTCTTCTCGTTGCACGCCTGGACTACGGCCTCGGCTAATTCGACCGCTCCCTCCCCGCCCTTGAGCCAGTGCTCGGAGACGGCAGCCAGAGCCCCGTTTTGCTCGGCTATCCTGCGGACGAGCTTTATCTCATTTGTAGTGTCGGCATAGAAGCTGTTGATGCAGACTACGGGTCGCACGCCGCTCTTCTTGACCGTCTCGATATGAGCCACAAGGTTCACACAGCCCTTCTCCACCAGCCCAAGGTTCTCGGCCATGTATTCCCGGGGCAGGGGTATGCCCGGCTTGACTGTCGGCCCGCCCCCGTGCATTTTCAGCGCTCGAACGGTGGCAACAATCACCACCGCATTCGGCACAAGCTTCGACATTCGGCACTTTAGATTCCAGAACTTCTCGAAGCCGATATCGGCCCCGAAGCCGCTCTCGGTAACGTGGTACTCGCCGAGCCTGGTGCCGATCATATCCGCAATAATGGAGCTCTGCCCGATGGCGATATTAGCAAAAGGCCCGGCGTGCACAAACACAGGCTGGCCTTCAATACTCTGGAGCAGGTTCGGGTTAATCGCATCGACCATCCACGCCGTCATTGCCCCATCGACCTCCAGGTCCGCAGCGGTTACTTCATTGCCCTTCTTGTCGTATGCGACGACAATCCTGCCTATACGCTCCCGCAGGTCCTTCAGGCCCGTGGCTACCGCCAGTATCGCCATGACCTCGCTCGAAACGGTAATCTGGAAGCCCGAATCCATCTCGAATCCGTCCATCTTGCCGCCCATTCCTATCCTGATGTTTCGCAGCGCCTGGGCACAGAAATCCATCGCCCATTTCATTTGTACGCGTTGTGGGTCGATATCCAGCCGTTTCAACCCGCTCTTGGCCAATCTGGCGTCGTCATAGTTGCTCTCGTGTTGCATCCGCGAAGTCAAGGCGACCATTGCAAGGTTGTGCGCATTTGTAATTGAGTCGATATCCCCGGTCAGGCGAATTGAGAAGGGCGTCAGGGGGATGCACTGCGCCAGACCTCCGCCGGCGGCAGAGCCTTTGATATTGAAGGTCGGGCCGCCGCTCGGCTGCCGGATCGCCCCGACAACACGCTTGCCTATCTTGCCCAGACCTTCAATCAAACCGATGGCCGTGGTTGTTTTGCCTTCGCCCAGGGGCGTCGGCGTGATTGCCGTTACGTCGATATACTTCGCGCTGGGCGGGCCTTTGAGCCGCGTTAGGGCCTTGAGGTAATCGACCTTCGCCAGTTTGTGCCCCATTGGGATCAGCTCATCGCTCTGCAGGCCCATCTCCTCGGCTAATTGGGCGACCGGCTTCATATTCTCTTCGGCGGCCTCGGCCACCTCCCAGTCCTTCATTTTCGTCGGATCAAGCTCCATAGTGACTCCCTTGTCATATCATGTTTTTTGAATCGTTTGCATACTACATCCGGTTTCATCCCTGAATCCGCCACAGCCGGCTATCCGCCGGCGGACTCACGGCGGCCGAGGTTACTTGTTGGCGGACTTATAGACCTTCAGGAAGGAATCCGAATAGATCTGCTTGTTCATAAGCATCTCGGCGGTCGCCACCGCGTTGACAAGGGCCGTGTCGAAAACGTCTGCGATTGCCGAATCCAGGCCGTGCGACATCGCCATTGCCAGGAAGATGCGGTTAATCAGGCTTCTTTCCGATGCCCCTTGTGAGAGATTCGACAGCCCCACCGTCATGTGCGGGGCGGGGTCGGCCAGATACTTGATCTGGTCCATCGCCGCCAGAATATTGGTCGGCTGAACCTGCGCGTTCGGCACCTTGACAGGCAGGACGATCGGGTCAATGAACAGTCGCTGAGGGTCGAATCCCTTCTCCATCGCCTTCGAGACGATCTCCGCTGCTATGGCCACGCGCGTGTCGGTATCCTGTGGGACGCCGTTTTTATCCATAGTAAGGGCGATAAGGTTGGCTTTCGGCCCGACCTGATCGGCCATTTCGATGTACTTATCGAAGACCTCTTCATCGCTCTTCTTGTTCAACGGCGTCGAGTTCAACAGGACCCCATTTTCGGGGTTAATCACCTTGAGTCCTCCGGCGATGACGCCGGGCTTCTGCGAGTCAAGACACAACGGCGTCGAGCATGTCTCCTGGATCGACTCGACCAGCCACTCCATTGTCCCTTCCTGGTCCGCCGCTGCAGTGCCGACGTTGACGTCCAGATACGCCGCGCCTGCCTCGGTCTGTCTTTTCGCAAGGTCTTGAATGACTTTTTTGTCTTTGTCCGCGATGGCCTGTTTGACATCGGTGAACATTCCGTTGATTCGCTCTGCAATCAGTATCATAATTGGACCCCTTCCTTCGAATTGCTAAAGGTATCGCTCTATTCTGCGACGGTTATTTACCCTTTGTTTTTCCACACTTTCGAGATGAATCTCTTGACGGTGGCCACCGCTCTTGGATGACGCATACGAATTATGTC
Organism: Sedimentisphaerales bacterium; assembly: GCA_016933985.1. Classification (GTDB taxonomy): domain Bacteria; phylum Planctomycetota; class Phycisphaerae; order Sedimentisphaerales; family Anaerobacaceae; genus JAFGCD01. Next base: position 3,922 of record JAFGTU010000423.1, read on the forward strand.
GGCCCCGGCCTGCAGCAGACAGGTGGCTGTGGCGGTCTCCCACATCGGACCTCGGTCCGCAACGGCTCCCCAGCCCGGTGCGTCTTCCATTTTGGCCTCTTTCGCCCGCCACGACTCGTATCCGACGTCGCATATCACCGGCATTGCCATCATCTTATCCCCCGAAAGGGCCGCCAGACGCTGCCGCTCCTGGATCGAATAAGCGTATTCGATCCCGTAACCCAGGGCCCCGGTCGATTGGAAGGTTACAATGCGTTCGAGAGGAAAGCCCATGTCGGAGACGAGAATATTGACCTGCTTGGCGATATTGATATCCAGCGGAGCCGCAGTAATAAGGAAATGGCCGTCGGCAAGCGCAATGGCGGTCAGCGACTTGTAGTTGTCCTCCTCGACTATGCCTATAAGACATTTTTCGCCCTTGGCCGCACCGCTCACCTTCGGCATAACCTCGTTGTCCTTCTCGTTGTTTCCGCACCCCCACAGCACAAGGGGCACGCCGACCGCTTTGAGCACCTCTTCGGTCACTTTGACGGCGTGGTCGGCCCCTTTGTCGCCCTTGTCCGGGTGAATACCGTCGAATTTCACGCAGATTAGATCGGCGCCGAATTCTTCGACGCACTTCTTGGCCCAGTCGCCGGGCTTATCGAGCACGTCCTTATACGGCTCGACAAGTGCCTCCGGCCAATCTTCGGGCTTGCTGTCCAGGACGTCCATAGCGACAACCGGCGTCTCGCCTGCATCTTCGACCAAGCCGCCATAGACAACGTTCTTCGCCCCGCCTATCGTTACCGTCGAGCTACGGGTGCCGCCGTCGTCTTTGGTCGCCCCGAGCGTTATCCGGTTCACTGACCCTGCAAAGCTGTCTGTAACTTCAGGAACTGGCATATCAAAACCTCCATAAAATTTTTAGCACGTATTATTGTCTTTATGTTTTTATTCTTTCCAATTTGTCGTCGAGTATTTTGCACACTGCCAAGAACGCCGGGCTGTCCATGTTCAAGTCGAATATGTTTTTCCCGGCCATCGACGCCCCCAGCACGGATTCATCCGCCGGCACGCATCCGAAGGTTTTCACCTCATCTAATTCGGATTCCCGCTCGGGCGGGCTGTCCGTTCTGTTCCAGACAACGCCCTTTTCCTTGACAGCTATCGAAAGCTCGTCCGCAAGCTCGGTAATCCGCTTGGCCGTAACGACATCAATAGAAGTCGCGCTGGCCAGGATGAGCAGCAGATCGACGTTGTTCGTCGTCCGCCGCGAGAGATGCTCCATCCCCGCCTCGTTATCTATAATCACATATTTGTACTGCGAGCTTAGCTTATCCATAAACTGCCGCAGCATATTATTCGCCGCGCAGTAGCATCCGGGCCCCTCCGGCCTACCCATAGTGAGCAGGTCGAAGCCCTTCGCCTCGGTGATTGCCTGCTGAATGCCGTACTCAAAAGTCCGCAGCCGATCCATGCCCGCATTTGTGGGCCGCTTCGTGCTGGCGCGCTCGCGAATTTCGGCGATAGTCCCGCTCGACTCCACTCCCAACGTCATCGCCAGGCAGCAATTAGGGTCGGCATCCACAGCGAGGATACTTTCTCCGGCCCCACGCTCAATCAAGGCCCGAATAATCATGGCGGCCACGGTAGTCTTGCCTGACCCGCCTTTCCCGCTAACTGCTATAGTAGTTGCCATATCTTGTATTCCTGTATAATCACTTCTATCATGCCGGGTTCGCTGCTGCTCATGCGACCGACGGAAACAGCGATAAATCCGTATGCGGCAGGAAGCTCGCCTTGACAAACTCATCCATATACCCGGTATGGCTCATCAAATCGAAATAGGTCATGCTCTTGGCGATCTCCTCAGCCGTGTTCATCGCTTTTTGGCTCAACAGCACTGTCTTTGCCCCTGCAATTGACGTATTTCCAACGAAATGAATCTTCTCAATCGGCACATCGGGCAGCATACCGATAGTGACGGCCTTCCGAACGTTCAGGAAGTTCCCAAATCCGCCGGCCAAGTAAATCGCCTCGATGTCGCTGAGCTTTGTCTGAGTCGATTCCATCAACACACGAATGGCGGCGAAGACCCCGGCCTTGGAACGGACAAGATTATTGATGTCCGCCTGGGTAATGACTATCTCCTGGTGGCTGTCATCGCCTGCGACCAGCGGGAATTGCATGCCCTCGTCGCCTTCTGTTATCTTGAATCGGCCATCTGTTTTGAATCGCCCGGCGCGGTCTATTATTCCGCATGTGAATAGTGCGGCAAGAGTATCCAGAAGCCCCGACCCGCAGATACCCGCCGGATATGTCTGCCCGATTGTCCTGTACTCTACGGTTCCGTCTTCGCCGATTATCAGCTTCTCAATGGCGCCTGCCCCGGCGCGCATGCCGTGCTTCACTCCGCTTCCCTCGAATGCCGGCCCCGCCGAGCTTGACGCGCAAACAAGCCAGTCTTTATTGCCTAACACCACCTCGCCGTTGGTCCCGATGTCGGCGAAAAGCGAGATCCCCCGCTTCGTGAAAATCCGAGTGGTCAGCACCCCGGCTACAATGTCGCTGCCTATGTAGGCCGCAACGCTTGGCAGGCAATAAAGCAGCCCGCGCTTATTGATCTGAATGCCAACCTCTGCCGCCCGAATCGGAGGAACAAAGCTCGCCGAGGCGATGTAGGGCTCTCTGCGGATGCGCGTAGGGTCCAGATTCAGCAGGAAATGCACCATAGCCGTATTGCCCGCACAAACAACGGTCGTGATATCCTGCAAGTCGATCCTCTTTCTCGACGCCAAAGTGACTATCAGGCTATTGATGTCGTTAACCAAGCGATTCTGCATCTCGTCGAACGCATTATTCTCCTCGGCGTAAATGATTCGTCGTATATAGTCCTCCCCGAAGTTTATCTGGCTGTTGTATGTTGCCTCGGTGTCTACCGTGGTTGCGTCCGTCAGATAAACCAGATGCGCCGCCACCGTCGTTGTCCCCAGGTCAACCACCACCGCATAATTCTTTGCCCGGTGGTCGCCTTCTTCGATCTCGATAAGCTCCGTGCACTCACCGCGTCTGCCGATAGTGGCTGTAACCTTGTATCCTGAATTCTGGAGCACCGCTGGGATTTTCTGGAGGATTCGAAAGCCGGTCTGCATAGTTGAAGCCTCGACCTGCTCCCGTATGGCCAGATAAAGACGCTCGTGGTCGGCCGTGTGGTCCTGCACCGTCGGCGGCGACATCTCGACATACACCTTCCTGACCTGGGCGTCGAATTCGAACAATCCTGCCCGCACCGCCGCCGGAAGCTGGCTGAACCGATGCGCGTCACTGCCCACAAGGATTTGGCTTGTCTCAAGAGAGTGAGACTTCGGCACGGTGACGGTCGTATCCGAGAGCACCGTCGTCTGGCAGGCCAGAACAACGTCTTCCCGCATCTCATCCTGGGTCAGCAGCGTGGTGGGTCGGCTGTGGAACTGACCGCTGTCGATGATTACCTTACACTTGCCGCAGTATCCGTCCCCGCCGCAAATGCTGCTGAGGTAAATGCCCGCCTTGTGTGCCGCTTCGAGCAGCACCGTCCCGAAAGGGACCTCGATCTTCAGCCCGCTTGGCTCGAAGCGGACCAGGCACTTCTTCCCGTGTTCATCCTGCGTCTTCTTACCCAAACCGAATTCCTTCTGCTGCAAATAGCATCTCACCGCCTGTAAGTCTCAAGTCATGTTATCCACGTCCTAATTCCACATCTCCTGCAGATACTTCGGCAGCATCGAGCACTCACGCGGCCCGACCATAATCTCCCAGTTTGTTGCCTCTTCGAGCTTGCCGCTCATGACAGCCACGTAGCCGGGGATAATCAGCTTGCGGTGCTTGACCAGTTTCTCCACGTCGAACTTGGTCATCGCATCGGCCACCGTTTTCTCATTGAGCTTATCGCCGGAATAAGCCGTCAATACGCTTGTTCCCTCGGTATCCACCACGAGGATATAGCTCGGCACTCTGCTGGCCTCGACGTCCGATTCGACCGTGTAATAAGTCAGCGAGAAGTTCGTCGTGAACATAACCGGCGAATTCTCGTTCGGCTCGCCGATTCTGTAAACCTTCGGCTCGACCTGAACCGGTTTCTGCGGATCTGTGAAGATATTCATCACAGCAGTCAGCATCGGCAAGACCGCCCACGGCTCAACCGTATCGATTACGATTATCCCCGAATACTTGCAAATCAGGCTTATCGCGGCGGCCATCTGAGTATCGGCATCGCCCTCGCTCACAAACGATATGGTCGGGTAGCCTAACGGCCTGAAAACCTTCTTCAGCGAGAGCACCCGCATCCTCGACGCATTGTACATCTGCTCCTGCCGGCTCAGCCCCTCGAGATTCAGGACAATATCTTCGACGCCGGCGGCCTTGATCTTCTCGCTCAAATCAGCAAGGGCCTCTATCGAGCCGGCCTTGGCGACCAGCGGGCAGCCGTTATCTTTGGCTATCTTGGCCATTGCCTCAACTGTCTCGACCGTAGCCGATGCGAGCAACGAAACACGTCCTTTAACCGCCGCCGCCCCACCAGCCATTGCATCGGCCGAATCCGTCACCAATACAAGCGCAAGGTCGCTGGCCTCCTTCGCCGCCGAACAAGCCGAGGCGAATGATTTAGCCGAACCGCTGTCATTAACGACCGCCAATGCCTTGATCCCGATTTTCTCCCCAACTCGCTCGAATTGAAGGGCGTTCACAGCCTCAATGCGCTGCTTAAAATCATCACCGGTCAGCTTGTCCGAGACCCTCGCCGCCAAAATCGTCGGGCTGTGGAACTTCTCCTCGTGTCGGAAGAGCACCGTCTCCTGCCCGGTCTGAACCTGATTATCTCCGCTGCCAAACACGACCTTCCGCATCGGCGGCGCCGCCGCGGCGGCGAGCTTGTTCTTGGCTTCGTCGGAGACGTCCGGGCAGTCATCCAGCTTGGCGCGCTTCTGCGCCAGCGCCATGGCAAACGCCAGGCAGGTGGGCATCCCGCACTTCTTGCAATTCGTCTTAGGCAAGAGCTTAAATATATCCAATCCTGTCAGTGCCATAATGTGCTTCCTCTTATCAGTGTGTTCGAAATCCTTAATCGAAAACCATTAGAACATCGGTTCGAGCGCCATCGCCGGATGCTCGGCCTTGGTGATAAACTCAAGAACTTCCTCCTCGGTAGTGGCCGTAGTTTCGTCGGAGATCTTTTTGAGGAACTCCTCGCCGCCGAGACCAAGATCCTCGGCCCTCTTGATAAACGTATCCTTAATGTCGTCTTTAAGCATCGTCGGCATCCAGACAATCCTCCTGATGCCGCCTTCGGCTGCGATGAACTTTTTCGAGTTTATATAATGCTTTGAGTGTCCGATGAATCCGGGCGTCTGGTTTCCGCCGCCCACAGTCCCGGCCAGAGTCGAGAACTTCATCCCGCAGGGCGTCATCTCGGCGTACTCCCGGTTGACAATCATAATCCCGCCGGTCATCGGCAGAATCGCGGCGATGCATTCAAAGCATCCGCACGATGTCATCGGATCAGTGATCATGCTGTACTGGCTCATCTTAGGAATATTCCCGCCGCTGGCCCGCTGAACGAACTCGTTGACTCGCTCCCACTGCCCAATCTTTGGCTCGATGCAGGCGCCTTTGTTTATCGGCTGGTTTGGCCCCGATGGCGTAATCTCGTGTGCCGCCCGGCAGTCAAGCCAGCTATACGCCCCGCACAGCCCCGGGCGCTCCGGCGAGACTACGCAGACGTGGTTCGGAGCAAAGCTCTGGCAAAGCGTGCAGGAATAATATGTCTCAACGTCTTCATCCTGCATACCCTCCAGCCTTGCATCGCGCTCGGCATACACGGCTTGAGCCTGCTCACGCAGCTTCAGCACCTCTTTTTCGTCGGTGCATAGCGTCACCTGCACCTTGTCGATGATGCTCGAATACTCGTCGTGATACTTTGCGTGCAGCAGCTTGCCGATGTGCTCGAGCTTGAAACCGGCCTTGGCGGCGCCATTGCTGATTCGCACCCAGTTTATGTCGCGCTGCCCCATGTGCCACAGCCCCTGGGCCTCGTTCAGGAACGTATGCACCTGCCGCTCCAGAACGGGCTCGAAGTCGGGCTGCATCTTTCGCCCGGCCACCTCGATCAATATGCCCAGCGGCAGCTTTCCGCCCGCTTTGAGCGTATCGACGTCCGGCCCCTTGACTACAACTTTGCCGTCCTCAATCTCGTTGATTTCCCGCGTGCGGACCCACTCGAATGCAGGCGTCCGCTGCCCGCCGAACTCGCAGTGCATCTCTTCCTTGCGAATACGCTCCCCCTCGAACGCAGGGCTGACGGATACCGGGATGTCTATTTTCGTGATCTTGATCTTCAGGCCTCGGACCTCGATAGACTTTTCGACAATCTGGTCGTGCGGGATGTTCGAAACCACGTGTTCGTAGGTGCACACGCCGGTCGGAAGAATCTGCGGAATATCGGAATCGGCGATAACGGGGAAGCCGTAGTTTATCGCCCCGGCCGCCGTGGCGTACCATTCGTCCGTAACCTCGCCCAAAGGCATCACAAATGCGAATATCCTGTTCTTGTTATAAAGCAGGTTGCGTCTGAAGTCGCCTGCTTGCACCCCTCCGAAACTCAACGCCGCCCGGCTGGCGAAACCAAGAGAATAGATTGCCGCCGTTATCTCCCTGCCGAAAGGAACAAGCCGAGTCTCCCATCCCAACTGCACGCCCCCCTCAACAAGCTGCTCGGAAAATGTCGTCCCGTTATAGTGGCCGCACATAAATACGTACAGGAATCTTTCCTGCAGCTTGCGGGCAATGGTGACCGCCGTCTCAACGTCCGGCGCAGAGCCGACGACCGCCGCAAAGCCCGGAGCCGTGCCGTCAACGAACTGTATCCCGCGCTCGCGCAAGATAATATCGTCGGCCGCCCCGAGCCATATCCCGTCCACCGGATTGGGCCCGATCAGATACTTACACCCTTCAATAACCTCTTCTGCAAAAAGCGTCGCCATGCCCGCATCGAGCGCGTGCCCAAGGTAGGGCACCCACAGGTCGTCATCGACATGAGGCGGAAGCAGATCTTTGACGTCCTTCAAAACCTCTTCAAAATCGGCCAGTGTCCGGACTTCTCTGCCGGTCATCGAGTAGATGATGGGCATAAAGTACCCCGTATTCGGAAACTCGACCGGACAGTCATTGCCCTTTTCCTTGATAGCTCTGTTCAGAATCTCCTCGGCCTGCTCGGCAATCTTATAGGCGCCGCGTATGGCTGCTGATGCTATAATCTTTGACATAAGCTTAACTCGCTTTCAAATCTAACCTTCTCTCGCTATTCAATCCCATGAAATGCAAACGCCTTTGACGCTTGCGGTATTTGACTCTCATACGCTTTTACTCCACGGCCAAAGCCCGTCGGTCCTCCATATCGTAAAGCTTTCGTTCCCTTGCCTTGTTGATACCGAGCGCGTCCCGCTTGCTCTCGATGTGCTCAATCATCAAGTGGGCGGCCTTTACCGGATCCGCCTCGAACGCCCATTTGCCGCCAACGTCTTTTTCCATTTCGTCCGTCAGATAACGGGTCAGATTCGGCGCCCCCAGCACAGGCAACGGCTCGGCGATAACGGTATAGACGCCGGAAGCGACGAAGTACATCCCGATCGAAACCGCCTTCTCCGACATCCATTCCGGCGCCGCCCCGGCCACCGGTAGCTCTGATATATCTTCGCCCAATCCGCCTTCGGCAACCACATTCGACAGGATGGTCAGAATCCTGCTGTTATCCACGCACGAGCCAACGTGTAGCACCGGCGGTATGCCAACCGCCTCGCAAACCTCCGCCAGCCCGGGCCCGCAGTACTTCGCCGCCGCCTCCGGCCTCATCAGCCCCGCCTTCCCTGCCGCAATCGCGCTGCACCCCGTACTCACCACCAGAACATCATTCTTGATGAGTTCCTTTATCATTGCCAGATGGCCGTAGTCGTGCACCTGCTTCGGATTGTTGCACCCCACCACTCCGGCTGCACCGCGAATCCGACCATTGATAACGTTGTCGTTAAGTGGCCGATAACTTGCACGGAAGCGCCCCCCGAGATGGTGGAAAATATTCTCAGTGTTAAAACCCGCAATCCCACGCTCAGACACCCCCGGAATATGACAGGCGCCTTTCCTGTTCCCGAAATTATCAATGGCCATCTTGACTATTTCCCGTGCCGTCTCTATCGCCCTGTCCTCGTGGAATTCGATATGTTGTGCTCCTGCAATCTTGCACTTCGGCGACGTCGTGATTAGCTTGGTGTGAAAGCAATCCGCCAGCGAACCCAGCGCAGGCATGATGCACTGCACATCCACCAGCATAACTTCGACCGCCCCCGTCATCAGGGCCAGCTCCTGTTGCAAAAAGTTCCCGGCAACCGGTATCCCGTGCCGCATCAGTATCTCATTGGCAGTGCAGCAGATACCAGAGAGGTTGATGCCCTTGGCGCCTTTATCCTTAGCCGCCTTTATCATCTCCGGTTCCTGAGATACCGCTACGATTATATCCGACAGTGTCGGCTCGTGGCCGTGCACGATTATGTTCACCTGTTCGCTGTCGAGCACGCCCAAATTCGTCCCGAATCGAATCGGCCACGGGCTCCCGAAAAGAATGTCGGAGACTTCCGTTGCTATAAGCGACCCGCCCCATCCATCGGCCAAACAGGCCCTAATACCCTGTTTCATCAGATTCTTGTAATCCGAACCCACGCCCATATGGGTTCTGTGCATTATCTCCACGATCTCGCGGTCGATCGCGCGCGGAGTTACGCCGAATTCCTCCCAGACCTTTTGCCTGGCCGGTGGAGGATAAGCAGCCGCGCTGATAAGAGTCCCCTCGTGTTTGCCGAATTCCGACAGCATCGTTTCGGCGAGATCTTTGGCAATCTCATTCGTCTCTCTGCCCTCTATTTTTATTCCATACCTTGCTGCAACTTCCATCAGTTTCAGCCCGTCCTTGATCGTGTAATCGCAACTATCGCTCTCCGCCGCCATCTTGAGCGTGTGTGCGACGTCCCGCCCATGGTCGGAATGCGCCGCCGCTCCACCGGCAATCATCCGCACAAGGTTCCTGGCCGCTATTGTGTCGGCGTCAGCCCCACAAATACCCAACGGCGCCTTCTTCGTAATCCGGCACGGACCCATGCTGCAAATCCGGCAGCATATTCCCTGTTTGCCGAAGCCGCACTGCGGCGATTGTGCTTCAAGCCGGTCCCAGGCGTTTTCCCGCCCGGCCTTCGCCATCAGCTCTATCATTTCCTGTGAGGCCTTGTCGCAACTGCGTTCTTTAGCTTCCATAGAAATTCCTCATTCTATCCAACTAACGCCTGATTCTTACAAGAGATTCATTACCTTCGTCCAGTATGATTATCCGACCTTCGACGAAAGAAGGTCGATCAGACTCCTTTTCGCGCGTTTCAGTTCTTCTACAACCTCTGCGTCAGCCTCGAATATCGGTTCACGCTTCAGGTCTGCTTGCTGCAGCGCCGAACTGTAGGGCAGACTGCCCAGAAGGACTATACCGTCTAATTGCGACTCTATCAACTCTCTTTGGCCCGGATCCGTTACCTTGTTGGCAATCGCTCCGATGCACCTGATTCCCAGTTCTCCTGCCATTACAGCAATATTGTTGGCCGCCTCAATGCTCCTGCCCCCGGGTTCCACGACCAGCACCATAGCGTCGATGCCCTGAACGCTCGCTCGACCCATAAATTCCACGCCCGCCGCCAGATCTACCAACACGACTTCCTCCCGCTGTAGCGTTGTATGGGCCAGCAGGGTCTTCAAAAACGCCCCTTCCGGACACGCACATCCGCCTCCGCCCTGCGTAATGGCTCCCAAAACGAGCAGCCTAAGCCTGCCTCCAACGCGCCTACCTATATCAAGCGAGTACCGCTCGGGAAGATCGCTGACCTTCGGATTCAGCTTGAAATACGCTCCGATTGCCTCCTTGCCGGCGCCCGTCCGCTCGGCTATCAAGTCTTTCATCGCAATAAGCGGTTCAGGGCTTCGTTCGCGGGGTATTCCAAAGGCCGAGGCCAGGCTCGTCGTCGGGTCTGCATCGATAGCCAAAACCTCCAACCCGTCTTCGGAGAATAACTCCGCCCAAACCGCGCAGACCGTCGTCTTGCCGACACCGCCTTTGCCACCGATAGCTATCTTTCTGCCAGCCATTCCAAACGTGATGACGGCCTATAGACACGGCCGTGCGTCCTCCCATACTTGAACAGCACAGAATCGAGTCACTTGTAGAGTACTATAAGATAGGACTTCTGCCCGTCTATGTCAAGCGCTATGCTCAGACTCTTTGTATTTTTTTCTCAAACAGGTAAAGACCGCAAGCCCTAAGCCTAAACCTGCCCTTTCGGGGCGACGGGGCAATAAAGCGATGCAATAGCGTGAAACGGATAATTGCGGGGGCTTTCCGACGATGGCTTAACAGCCTGCCCCTCCAACCTCAAGCAGTTTCTTCACGGTCAGGTTCACGGTAGCCCACAGGGCGTCCAGCGGTATTTGGGCGGCGGCCGTTTGATCGAATAATATGGACGCTCTGGCGTCATACTCTTCGTCTTTTCGCCAGATTACCAAGGTCAACGGGATGCGAGGCAGCACATTCAGCCGGATTGACGCATCGCCAAATTCGCATTGCTCGGCGTCAAATTGCTCTGAGGCCCGTATCAAGCCTTCCGGATTGTCGCCAAAGGCCCTCGCCAGCCTGTCCGTTGGCAGGGTATGGAGCCCTCTAAAGAAGAATTGCCCGCCCGGCAGCGACTCAGCCTTGACCAGCTTGCCCGCAAAGGGAATATCTTTCGCGCCGAGCAGATAGGCCAATATGCAAAGCTGTTCGATATACCCTGCATCCTCGGGCGTTGAATCATCCCGAAGCACAGATATGCTGAGTCCGCCGAGATTCACTTCATACCGGCTATTGAGCATCGTTACGATACAGCGATCAGGGTCGCTCAGAAACCGACAACCCGCCCTCTTGGCTATTTTCTCCGGATTCAGCTTAGCCACTTGTTCCCAAAGCCCCTCGTGTGTCATATTGTCCAATATCCCGCCGCCACTGTTTGTAGTCTTTGCCGGGGTCAAACGCATACCCACGTTCTTCTTGGGTGCCATAATACGCTGGTTCGACGGCTTGTGCAAGGATTGATAAGAAGCTGAATGAGAAACGCTTGACCTCATAGACTTGCCCAATCAAGACCTTTCCGCGTAAAAAAGGACGGCTGGGCTGGGACTCGGAGCAAGAGAGGAATGAGCGGTAATGCCGCTGACCTAAAACTCATCATAGAAGATGTCGTCCGTGCCCTTTTCTTTAAGCACCCTTGTGACAGCTTCAATCATCAGCGGCGGACCACAGAGAAACGCCTGCCGCCGAACTCCCGACTCAAGGAACTTATCGACGGACAGATGAATGAAGCCCGTCTGACCGTCCCATTTCTCTCCCTCCTCGAGTTTATCCGACAGCGC
>JAFGTU010000424.1 GCA_016933985.1 Sedimentisphaerales bacterium
ATAGAAAAGCTCGAAAAGCAGATTCACAAGCCCACCAAGACGCTGGCACAGGACAAGGCAGAGCTGGCCCTGCAGAAGAAGCTGCAGGATGCGATTGAGTCGGAAAGACCGATCGGTTCGGCGATTGAGACCGATGCTGAGCGAGATATGATTAAGTCGTTTGGATTTCTGACCCAGAAGCCTATGGCGGTCGCCGTGAATGTTGGCGAGGAGCGGTTGGACGAGAAGTTCGATTTCTCGGGCGCAGTTGGCGAATCTGTGCCGGTTGTCTCAATCTGCGCTAAATTAGAATACGAGCTTGCGCAGTTGGATGGGCAGAGCAGGGCGGAGTTCATGGCTGATTTGGGGATAACTGAGTCGCTGACGGGGAAGCTGGTTGGAAGCTGTTATTCGGCTATGGGACTGATCAGCTTTCTTACGGTCGGCTCGGACGAGGTGCGTGCCTGGGCGATAGAGGATGGGACGATCGCGCACGATGCAGCGGGCAAGGTGCATACGGACATAAAACGCGGCTTCATAAGGGCCGAAACCTTCACGTATAATGACCTTAGAGAGCTGGGCAGCGAAAAGGCGCTGAAGGCTGCCGGCAAGATTCGGCTCGAAGGAAAAGAATACGTTGTGCAGGACGGTGATGTAATAAACTTTAGGTTTAACGTATAGTAAGGTAGAGAACAGGAGCAGGCTATTCATGAAAGCAATCGTGCTAACCGGCCTTCGACAGTTAGAACTCAGAGAGGTCCCGAAGCCGACAATCGAGAATGACACGGACGTGCTGCTTAGGATTGAAAGAGTTGGTGTTTGCGGTTCGGACGTGCATTACTACGAGACGGGCAGGGTAGGCGATCAGGTTGTGGAGTATCCTTTCATAATAGGGCACGAATGCTCTGCGACAGTGCGAGGGGTTGGCCGGTCGGTAAGGCGAGTCAAGGTCGGCGAGCCTGTAGTGGTGGACCCTGCGGCGCCGTGCGGGCGGTGCGAGCAGTGCAAGATGGGCAGGGAGAACACCTGTTCCGCTTTGCGTTTCCTGGGCACGCCGGGTCAGGGGGGCGGGTGTCTTTGCGAATATCTGGTTATGCCCGAGGAATGCTGCTTGCCGACAGAGGGGCGGATTAGCCTTGAGCAGGCGGCATTGTGCGAGCCTTTGTCGATAGGTGTGTATGCCGTGAAGCGTGCGGCAATGCCCGGCAATGCGTCGGTTGGGATTCTGGGCTCCGGGCCGATTGGATTGAGCGTTCTGGCGGCGGCAAAGGCTGAGAAGGCCGGGGGCTTCTACGTTACAGACAAGATCGATGCACGCCTTGAGGCGGCACGGGCCGGCGGCGCTAAGAGGATCGGGAATCCCGATAGGGATGATATCGTCGGAGAAATCGTCGGCAGCGGCGGGCGGCATGGTTTGGATGTGGTATTCGAGTGCTGCGGGCAGCAGGATGCGCTTGATCAGGCGGTTGAGATACTCAGGCCGGGCGGCAAATTGGTGCTTGTTGGGATTCCACGGGAGGAACGCGTATCGTTTGTCTGCGATAAGATTAGAAGAAAAGAAATCGACCTGTTCAATATACGACGTCAGAATGGGTGCGTCCAGCTTGCGATGGACCTTATCGCAGGCGGCCGAGTGGAAGTTGATTACATGATCACGCATCGGTTCGAGTTCGAGAGAACGAAAGAGGCTTTCGACCTGGTGGCGGGGTACGGCGATGGCGTTATTAAGGCGATGATCGAATTGTGATCGTTTTTGGACGACAACAGTAAAGGGGACCTGGAGCAAAGTATTGCGATGAATTGGCTTGGTTTGGACGGAAAGGCGGCAATCGTAACCGGGGGCGCTGCCGGCATTGGACGGGCTGTATGCAGGGGCCTGGCGGAGGTCGGGGTTAGTGTAGCCGTGAGCGACATAGACGAGGAGGGGGCCGAGGGCAGCGTCGCCGAGTTGAAAAGGACATTCGGCGGCGATCATATCGCTGTCAAGGTGAATGTGAGCAGCAAGGATAGTGTCGATGAAATGGTGCGTGCTGCGTTGGAGTCATTCGGGCGGCTCGATATTCTGGTGAACAACGCGGGGATACTGATACCTCGGCTGCTTGTCGATCCGGCGGGCAAGGAGGAGTTGACCGAAGAAATATGGGAGAAGGTCGTGGCGGTCAACCAGAAGGGCTATTATCTTTGTGGGCAGGCTGCGGCGAAGGTGATGGTCGCGAGCGGCAGGGGTGTTATAATCAATATGGCTTCTGAATCCGGGCTGGAGGGTTCTGAGGGCCAGAGTGTCTATGCCGCGACAAAGGCCGCCGCGTACTCGCTGACCCGTTCGTGGGCGAAGGAGCTGGGCAGATTCGGCGTTCGCGTGGTGGGGCTTGCGCCGGGAATAGTCGAAGCAACGGCACTTCGTTCTGAAGAGTACGAAAGGGCGCTGGCGTACGCCCGGGGAATGACGGTTGATGAATTAAGGGCCAAGTACGAGCAGTTGTCGATCCCGTTAGGCAGACCCGGCAGGCTTAGTGAGGTGTCGAATGTTGTGTGCTTTCTTGCATCGGACCGGGCGAGCTATGTGCACGGCACGGTTGTCAACGTTTCCGGCGGGAAGAGCAGGGCTTGAGCCCGGCAAGAGCAAGGACGTTGTTGCGCATAGGCTGAATTTGGACGTGACCCAGTGAAGAAGGCGAGTATCGTTAGTATCGGCAACGAGCTGCTCAGCGGAGAGACGACGGACACGAATACTGCGTATCTAAGCAGGGAGCTGCTCTCGATTGGAATGCCGGTGGTGAGCTTCTATACCGTTGGAGATGAGATAGCTGCGATTGTGCGTGCGTTAAGGCTCGCTGGGGACGATGCGGATGTTGTTCTCGCAACCGGCGGTTTGGGGCCTACCGACGACGATGTTACGAGGCAAGCATTTGCTGAGCTGCTGGGCGCTGAATTGCAGATGGAGAACGAATTATTGGAGCGGATGCAGGTTTTTTTCGCTCGGCGGGGTCTGGAGATGCCCGAAAAGAACAGCATTCAGGCATATATACCGGTGGGGGCGAAGTCGCTGGCAAACAATACCGGGACTGCTGCGGGTATCATGGCCAAGGCGAAAAGTAAGGTATTCTTTGCCATGCCGGGCGTTCCATCAGAGATGACGCAGATGTTCCGCGAATCCGTTCTTCCGGAAGTTCGGCCACTTGCGCCTTCGCAGACGGTGGTAGTACGAAAAGTGAGGTGCTGCGGGGCCGGCGAATCGACGATTGCGGGGATTCTGGGGGAGTTGATGCAGCGAGGGAGAAATCCGCTGATCAACTGCACAGCGGAATCCGGCATCATCACGCTTCACGTCATCGCAAAGGCCGAAAGCGAAGCTGCGGGTCAGCAAATGGCCGAAGATGACGAGAAACTGCTGCGAGACGCACTTGGGAAGCTGGTTTACGGTACGGGGGAACAAACCCTGGCTGAGGTGGTGGGGCTGGAATTGGCCCGTCTGGGCAAGACCATTGCGGTGGCTGAATCCTGTACAGGGGGTTTGGCGGCTAAATTGCTGACTGATGCTTCCGGAGCGAGCAATTACTTTACGCACGGGTGGGTTACATACAGTAATGGCGCCAAGACAAGCCTGCTTGGCGTGCCGAAGGGCCTGATTGATCGGTGCGGCGCGGTGAGCGAGGAGGTCGCGCGGGCCATGGCGGAGGGGGCGCGGCTGAAGGCCTGCAGCGATTATGCGATTGGCATAACGGGTATAGCCGGTCCAGGGGGGGGAACCGAACAAAAACCTGTGGGTTTGGTATATATCTGTGTAGATTCAAGTGGTCAATCTGATGTATCTCGATGTCAATTATCGGGCCCGCGGGAGTCTGTCCGGCTTCGAGCTGCTCAAACAGCCCTCAATTTGCTGCGATTACAACTGATGTATTGACTTGTAACGGCGAAGATGTTAAAATAGGGATGTTGGGGGTTGTACGGTTTTGAAGGAGAATATGGCGAAACAGCGCAGACATTTGGGTGAAATACTATTCAAGGCCAATCTTGTTGACAAGCCTGCTATCGTCAATGCGATCAAGATTGCCAAGAGCAACAACAAGCGGCTCGGTCAGGTTCTGTTAGAGCAGGGGCTGATAAACGAAGACACTTTGACGAAGGTTCTGGCCAAGCAGTTCGGGCTGCACTACGTCAATATTGACAAGGTTGAAATACCGAGTAATGCGACCTCGCTTGTCCCTCAGGAGCTTATGAAGAAGCATAATGTGCTTCCTCTTGGGGAAAATAACGGCAAGCTGAGACTGGTTATCAGCGATCCTTCGGATATCGAGGCGATGGACGCTCTTCGTTTCCGCTTGAACCGGGAGCTGGAGTGCTATCTGGGCAATCCGCAGAAGATTCGGTCGTTTATCGAAGGTTTGGCTGTACAAGCTCGCAGCGGCGAAGACGACCGGCTGAAGCACAGCATTGACGCGACAGCGGCTGAGCTTGCGGAGGCGGGGCACGAACTTCAGGCTGAATCGCTGCGGATAGGGGCGAGCGGCGAGGGGGACGATGCTCCTATTATCCGACTTGTGAACCTGATCATAGATAACGCATATTATATGCGTGCAAGCGATATTCACATAGAGCCGATGATGGACAGGGTGCGCATCAGGTATCGTGTGGACGGCGTATGCCTGGAAAAAGATAACATTCCCAAGAACATGCAGGCGCCTCTGGTAACGCGATTCAAGATTCTTTCGGGGATGGATATTGCGGAGAAGCGTCTTCCTCAGGACGGTCGTATCAAGCGTGAGATAGGCGGGCAAGACATTGATTTTCGCGTTTCGTCGCTTCCGGGGAACCACGGTCCGAGCGTTGTGCTTCGTATTTTGCGTCCTGA